>JAYSCF010000153.1:0-5096 GCA_041915005.1 Novosphingobium sp. | reverse complement strand
TGAGCTGGACCGACGAACGGATCGAAAAGCTGACCAAGATGTGGGAAGGCGGCGCCACCGCCAGCCAGATCGCCGAGGAACTTGGCGGGGTCAGCCGCAATGCCGTGATTGGCAAGGCGCACCGCCTTGGGCTGAAGGCGCGCCCCTCCCCGGTCAAGGCCAATGAAAAGGGCGATGCCGCCCCGGCTCCGGCCAAGGCTCCCAAGGCAGACAGCCCGCCGCGCAGCGCGGCCCCGCGTGCAGCCGCCCCGGCCGCACCTGCGCCGCGCGCCGCCGCGCCGGCCGCCCCCGCCAAGGCCGAGGAAAGCGAAAGCAGCGCCCCGGCCAAGCCCGCGCCGCGGATCGTCTCGGTCGGCCCCGGCGGCTTCCTGCGCCAGGGCCCCGGCGATCAGCAGGCTCCGATTCCGCCGGCCCCGCCGCGCCGCCTGGTGCCCGCCAAGCCCAGCGCCGACATCGCCGACAAGACCAGCCTGCTCGATCTCAACGATCGCATCTGCCGCTGGCCGATGGGCCACCCGGGCGAACCCGATTTCCACTTCTGTGGTGAAAAGGTGAACCCCGGCTTCCCCTATTGCGTCGAGCATTGCGGCCGTGCCTATCAGGCCCAGCTGCCGCGCGGGCATCGCCGCCCGCCGCCGCCGCTGCCGTTTGGTGGCCCGCGCGTCCGCTAAACCGGGGCATTCAGCCACACCCTTAAATTGGCGCAGGCCATGCCGTTCAGCATGGCATGAATGCGCGCGACGATTCGACCGGCCGCCCTCGAGGTGGGCCTCTGGGCTGGCTGGGACTTGGCCGGCGCGGGGGCAGCCACGCGCCGGATGGCCCAGTGCGGGCCCGCCAGCTGGATGCGATTGGCGCCTTTCTTGATCGTCACGGCCTGGAAACCTGCGCCGAAAGCCTGAGCATCGCCCATACCTATGTCAGCGGCGGTGATCCGCAACTGGTGCGGCAAATCGACAAGCGAATCGCCCAGCACCAGCCGGTGACGCTCGAATGGCTCGACCAGCTGCGCGCCGAGGCCAGCGATGGCCACGAACTCAAGACGCTGGCCCAGCTGATGACCCGGCTTGAAGCCAGCATCGACGAATTCGCCCGCACCAGCAGCGATGCCCACAAGGCCACCAGCGAATACCATTCGGCGCTGGAAGTGCATGTCGAGGAGCTCGAGCAGGTCAATCTGGCGGGCGAGGTCATTTCCGAACTGGCCACGATCGCCAAGGTCATGCTCAAGCGTACGCGCGGGATCGAAAAGCAGATGCTGCGCAGCGAGGCCAACACCCGGCTGCTCAGGCGCCGGCTCGACGAAGCGCGCCGCAATGCCGAAGAAGACCTGCTGACCGGCCTGCCCAACCGCCGCGCCTTCGAAGCCCGTTTCGAGCAGGAATACCGAGAAGCCCGCGAGACAACCGATCAGCTGTGCGTGGCATTTTGCGACATCGATGACTTCAAGGCGATCAACGACGCCCACGGCCATGACGCGGGCGACCGTGTGCTGCGCCAGGTGGCCGAAGCCCTGGCCCGGATTTCGGACGACCGCTGCCACGTCTCGCGCCACGGCGGCGAGGAATTCGTGGTCCTGTTCCGCGGGCTGAGCCGGGACGAGGCCGAGGCCCGGCTCGATCAGCTGCGCCAGCAACTGGCCCAGCGCCGCTTCGTCAACCGGGCAACCGACCAGCCGTTTGGACAGATCACCTTTTCAGCTGGCCTTGCCGACGTGTTCGCCTTTGCCGATCGCCGCGCCGCGCTCAAGGCCGCCGACACCGCCTTGCTGCGCGCCAAGCTGCTCGGCAAGAACCGGATCGAGCGCGCGGGATAATCCGGTCAGATCCCGCTGACGGCCGAATTTTCGACATCGGGAGTGGCATCGAGCACGGCCTGGGCGCGGGCGCGCTGGAAGTCCTTGAAGATGCCGTGGGTGACGATGTAGGTCGAATTTTCGAGGATGCCCTTGGCGACCATTTCGCCCACTTCCTCGGGCTCCATCCAGGTATCGCCAATCTGCCGTTCGGACAGCTTCTGCTCGCTTTCGCCAAAGCCGCTACCGCTGCGCAGATGTTCGGGACGGTTCTGGTTGGCCTGGTGGATGTTCGACTTGATCGGGCCCGGCAGCAGAATCGACACGCCTATCCCGTGCGTGCCCAGTTCCCCCTTCACCGCTTCGCAGTAATGGCACACCGCCGCCTTGCTGGCGGCATAGATCGCCAGATGCGCCGGCATCACCACTTCGGCCGCAAGGCTGGCGGTGGACACGATGTGCCCGCCCCGGCCATGCGCGATCATCTGCGGCATGAAATTGACGAACCCGTTGATCACCCCGCCGATGTTCACGCCAAAGCCGAAATCATAATCGGCATAGGTTGCCTGCAGCAGCGGCCCTTCAAGCCCCACCCCGGCATTGTTGACGAGGATGTCCACCCCGCCAAAGTCCGTCTGCATCCGCGCGGCGGCTTCGGCATAGGCATCGCGGCTGGTGACATCGAGCTGCAGGGCCGAAACCGCATTCGATCCGGCGCCGCCGGCAAACTGCGCCAGCGCGCTGTCGATGTGATCGGCCCGCAGGTCCGCGATCACGACCCGCGCCCCGCGCGCTGCCAGCGCCTTGGCAATGCCAAGCCCAATGCCGCTGGCCCCACCGGTGATGAAGGCCGTCTTGCCCGCGAAATCCTTGATGTACATGGTGGTCCTCTCGCCTCGTCTGATTTGTATGCAATACTAACAAATGTGACGATCGAAGGCCAGCCTCAAAGGCGGCGGGGTCAATTGGCCCGCGGCGGATTGACCAAAAACACCACATAGCCGCGAAACAGCGGATCGCGGCGCAGGGCGGGCGGCTCGTGCCACTCTCCCCCTTCGATCAGCGCCACCTTGTGCGGCACAGGCACCCGCGCCAGCCGGGCCAGATAGCGATCATACCCCGCAATGGTGGTGCGGTGCTGATAGCTTTGCACCACGACCTCATCGACCACCCCCTTGAGCCCCGCCAGCGCAGCGGGATCGGCATTGGCGCTCCAATCCATCAGCCCGGTGATCGACAGCTGATAGTGCGGCGGCAAAGCTCCGCGCAGCCGCCTCAGAAAGGCCGCATAACGCTCCAGCCCCTTGGTCGAGGCATCGAAATCGACCTGCAGCCCGGCCACCGGATTGCCCGCCGCACGCCAGCGCTCCAGCGCGGCCAGGACCGCGCCCTGGGTGGCCGCATCCCAGTCGATCTGGCGGCTGCGCACCACCAGCCACACCTCGCCGCGGCGCAGACGCGGAGTGGCGCGCAGTGCCGTGAACCCGCCGCTGCGCCCCACTTCGCCCGCCAGCAGATAGAGGCTGCGCGCGCGCTCCAGCACCGGGCGCGGCGCCACCCCGGCCCAGAGATAGAACGCATCATAGCGCGCCGGATCGACCCGCTCGACCGGGGCAGGCTTGCAGCCCCCGAGTGCCAGCGCCAGCAGGGCCAGGAGAGCGCCCCAGCGCCTCACCAGAAGTAGCGCAGCTTTCGTGCCCAGGGGCTGGCCGGATAGTCCCGCTTGAGCTGATCGAACCAGGCCTTGCGCTGGGCCTGCGGCACCTCATCGTCGCCGCAGCTGTTGCTGCCGCTGGGCGCATAGCACATCACCGCGCGGTAGAGCGCATAGGCCTTGTCCGGCCCGGCCGCAGCCGGATTGGCGATCACACTGCGATAGATCGCGGCGCGCGGCAGGCGCTTGCCCGCGAACAGGTCTGCCACCCCGGCCAGTTCATCCCGCGCGTTGAGGCGATCGGGATCGGTAAAGCCATCAAAGCCGTTGAGCCGCCAGAAATCGCCTAGGCACAGTCGCGGCCCCACGGCGTTGGGATTGGCCGCCAAGGCCCGCACCGTCTGGTCAAGCGCCGGGCAGGCATAGCCATCGGCTGCGCCTCCCTTGGTGAACTTGCCGAGCGGGATCGCGTCCTGATCGGCGACATTCCAAAGCCCGGCATCAGTGTTGGCATCGCCGCGCACGCGCGCATGGTCAGCCAGAAAGGCCGCATAGTCCCCGCGCGAGAGATCCTTGTAGAGCAGAATGAATTGCGCCAGATCGCGCTCGTATTGCGGGCGCGCACCGTCAGCCGCGGCCAGCCGCAGCATCGGCGCGGCGGCAGAGCGGATCAACAATTCGCGCCGAACCATCGTATCGGTGATCGGCGAATCCTTGGCAAAGACGGCGCCCAGCTTGCCGTGGCGCTCCCAATTCATCGCCAGCCCCAGCTCGGCGGTCGGGCGCTGCCACAGCCCCTTGGCGCCGCCCAGCAGTTCGCGCCAGAACCCGGCTTCGTTGGGATCGCCCTTGGCCGCCAGCGCCATGCCGCGCAGCACCTGCCGGCTGAAAGCAAGATTGGTATAGCTGGCGCGGCGGGCATCGTCGGGAATCAGTTGCAGAACGCGGGCAGGATCCTTGCCGAGATAGAAGGCGTGATTGGCCTGAAGGAAAGAATAGAGTTCCCCCTGCCCGGCAAACAAGGGCGCCTGCCCGGCAAGGTCTGCCGCCTCGAGCGTCGGCTTGCCATAGACCTCGCCATCCATCGGATCGACCTCGGCACGCATCCGCTTGAGATCGAGCGTCGCCAGCAGCAGCGCCCCCTGCGGCGTCAGCGGTCCGGCATCGGCGTTGAACAGCAGCTTGTTGTCGATTTCCTGGACCAGCAGTGCAGCCGCCGGATCGGCCGGATCCATGCTGCCCAGCAGGCGTTCGTATTCGCGGGTGAGCCCGGCATAGTCGCGCGCCAGCCACAGCCCGCGCCGCACCAGGCCTCGCGCAGAATCGGCATAGCGCCCCTTGGGCCAAGCCTTGAGATAGGCGGCCAACGCCGCCTGGCCGTGCGCGACCTCGGCCTGATCGGCCAACTTGGGCTGGTAGTCGCCATACTGGCTGAAGGCCGCAGCCTGGGCGGCGGAAAAGGCCACGCGCACCTGCATATAGGCCGCCGTTTCACGAACCCAGGGATCGCTCGCCTTGGCCAGGGCCGCAAAACCGGTCCCGGCTTCGGCCCAGTTCTGGCCATAGAACGCTTCGGCAGCGCGGATATAGCCAAGAAACTCCTGCCCCGGGCGGCTCGACACGCTGGGCCAGCCTTCGCCCGTGGCG
>JAYSCF010000152.1:0-5102 GCA_041915005.1 Novosphingobium sp. | reverse complement strand
CGAGCGAGTTGATGCGCGCGGTCGAACGCTTGACCTGCAGCGAGTTGAACGCATCGCCTTCGGCCAGGCGGAACTCGCGGCGCACGACCTTGTCCTGGGTCAGCGTGTTGCCGTTGACGTCGATCCGCTCGACATAGACGCGCGGCGCCTCCGCGATCTGGAACGTCAGACCCATGGTCAGATCGTCCTTGTTGCGGTCATAGTTCGGGCGCACGTCGGCAAAGGCATAGCCAAAGGCGCCAAGCGTGTCGTTCAGGCGGTCGATCGTGTCTTCGACCTGCTTGGCGTCATACCAGTCGCCCTTCTTCATCGGCAGCTGCGAAGCCAGGCGTTCACCATCGAAGTCGCGCAGCTGGCTTTCCACCTTCACGTCGCCGAACTTGTAGCGTTTGCCTTCCTCCACCACGTAAGTGATGATGAAGTCCTTCTTGTCGGGCGTAAGTTCCGCCACGGCCGAGACGATCCGGAAATCGGCATAGCCCTTGGTCAGGTAGAACTGGCGCATCTTCTGCTGGTCAAACGCCATGCGATCGGGATCGTAGCTGGTCCCGCCGCTGAAGATCTTGGTCAGGCCGGTCTGTTTGGTGACCATTTCACCGCGCAGCTCGCCATCGGAAAACGCCTCGTTGCCGATGATGTTGATCCGGCGGACCTTGGACTTGGGGCCTTCCTGGATTTCGAACACGATATCGACGCGGTTCTGGTCGAGCGCCACCATCTTGGGCTCGACATTGGCGGCGAAGCGGCCCTGGCGCTTGTACAGTTCGATAATCCGGGCCACGTCGGCACGGACCTTGGAGCGGGTGAAGATCTGGCGCGGGGCAAGCTTGATTTCGGGGAGGATCTTCTCCTCCTTGAGCCGCTTGTTCCCTTCCAGCACGATCCGGTTGATCACCGGGTTTTCCTGAACCGTGATGGTCACCGCGCCGGAAGCGTTGGTGATCTGGACATTCGCGAACAGTTCGGTCGCGAACAGATCCTTGAGCGCCTGGTCGGCCGCGGTCTGGGTATAGGGCTGGCCCAGCCGGAGCTTGATGTAGGACCGGATCGTATCGGGTTCGAGGCGCTGGGCACCAATCACCGTGATCGACGAAATCGTGTCGGCGACCGGCGCCGCCACGGGGGCCGCAGCGGGTGCCGGCGCGGCGGTTTGCGCAGCGGCAATCCCGGGCAGACCGGCAAGGACCGAAGTCCCCAGCAGCGTAGCGGCCAGGCGAAGGCCCGCGCGGGTGGTTTCGGTGCGATCCTTGTGGTGTCGATTCATCGGTGCGGCATTTCCCGAAAATAGTGCTTCTCGCGGCGCCTTGCCCATGACGGGCACGACTTTCCGCACATTGCAGACATGTCGCAGCCCTCTGCCCGATGCACGCTGGCCAATCAAGCAGAGTTCCCGGTTAGTCCGCAGGTTTCCTAGTTCCTTCCAGCCTATTTCCCGAGCGGGAAAAGGGCGACAAGATCGTTGAGCGTGACGAACAGCATGACTGCCAGAACCAGCGCGAGGCCGGTGCGGAACGCCCACTCCTGACTGCGCGAACCCAGCGGCCTGCGGCGGACTGCTTCCGCGGCGTAGAAAGCCAGGTGCCCACCGTCGAGGGCAGGGATTGGCAGGAGGTTGATGAATGCCAAATTAATTGAGATCAGCGCGGCAAAACCCACGAATTCCGGCCACCCCAGCGCCAGTCGCTCGCCCGAGAACTTGGCTATCTTGATCGGCCCGCCCATCTCCTTGACCGAACGTTCGCCGACCACGATCTGCTTGAGCCCGACAGCCATCATCCGCATCACTTCAAGGCTCTGGTCAAAACCAGCAACAACGGCCTGAACCGGCCCAACCTTGACGTATTCCAGCGCCGCCGGACTGATCCCGAGCAGCCCGCGGCGGATTTCGTTGCCAAACCGATCGTGCTGGACATCCAGCGCCAGCGTGACCGGCAGGCTATAGGGCTTGCCGCCGCGTTCGGCAGCGATCGTCACGGTCTTGCCGGGATAGATCACCACGTGTTCGACGATGTCGGTAAAGGCCGCGATCGGCTCGCCATCGATCGCCGTAATCCGGTCCCCCACTTGCATCCCGGCCGCCTGGGCCGCCGAATTGGGGGAAAAGGCGCCCACCACCGGCTGCGCCACCGGCACGCCATAGGCCGCCGCGAACACGCCGAAGATCACCACGGCCACCAGCAGGTTGGCCATCGGGCCAGCCAGCACGATCAGCGCTCGCTGCCACAGCTTGGCCGCCTGAAACGTTCCGGCGCGTTCTTCGTCCGAAGCGCCGGAAAGCGCGGGATCGGGGATGCTTGCCGCGTTCATGTCGCCGGCGAACTGGACATAGCCGCCCAGCGGCAGGGCCGAGAGCTTCCAGCGGGTGCCGCGCCGGTCGGTCCAGCCGGCCAGTTCCTTGCCAAAGCCGATCGAGAAGGCATCGGCTCGCACGCCAAACCAGCGGCCGACCAGATAGTGACCCAGTTCATGGAGCACGACCAGCGGCCCCAGCACCAGCAGGAACGCGCCGACCATCATGAAAATCGAAGGGGATGCGTGCAACTCAGGCATACTCCAGAAGCGTGGCCGCCCGGGCCCGCGCCTCGGCATCGAGAGCGATGACATCGCCCAGCGAAACCGGCGCGGCGGGCGCCAGACGGTCCATGACCTGTTCGACCACTAGCGCGATCCGGGTGAACGCGATGTGACCGGCAAGGAACGCGGCCACCGCAACTTCGTTGGCGGCATTGAGCACGGCTGGCACCCCGCCCCCTGCCCCGGCGGCTTCGCGGGCCAGCCGGGTGGCGGGAAACCGCAGTTCGTCGGGCGCGCGGAAGGTCAGTTCGCCCAGCGCAGCCAGGTCGAGCGGCGCGCAGGGCGTATCCATGCGCTGCGGCCAGGCCAGGCACGAGGCAATCGGCACGCGCATATCCGAAGGCCCAAGCTGCGCGAGGGTCGAACCATCGCGGTATTCGACCATCGAATGGATCACCGACTGCGGATGCACCACGATCCTGAGCCGATCGAGCCCGACCGGGAACAGGTAATGGGCCTCGATCAGTTCCAGCCCCTTGTTGAACATGGTCGCGGAATCGACGCTGATCTTGGCGCCCATGTCCCAGTTGGGATGCTTGACCGCCTGTGCCGGGGTGGCAGCGGCCAACTGTTCCGCGCTCCAGTCCCGAAACGGACCGCCACTGGCCGTGAGCGTGATCGAGCGCACGTGGGCCGCATCATTGCCCGCCAGGCACTGGAAAATGGCGTTGTGCTCGGAATCGACCGGCAGCAGCGTCGCGCCGTGCCGGGCAACGGCAGCGGTCATCACTTCGCCCGCGGAAACCAACGCTTCCTTGTTCGCCAAGGCCACGGTCCTGCCGCGTTCGATCGCGGCCATCGTGGGTGCAAGCCCCGCGCAGCCGACGATTGCGGCAACCGTCACCTCGGCATCGAGCGCTGCCGCATCGATCAACGCCTGCGCCCCGCCAGCAGCCGCAATCCCGCTCCCGGCCAGAGCCTCGCGCAGCTGCGGAAGCTGCGCGGCATCGGCCACCACGGCCAGTTCCGCGCCGAATTCACGCGCCAGCGCGGCGAGTTCGGCCACCTGGCTGTTGGCGGTCAGCGCCACCACCCGCCAGCCCTCGCGATTGCGCCGAACGAGATCGAGCGTCGAACTGCCGATCGAACCGGTCGCACCGAGAATCGAGATCGTACGCGTGGTCATCGTGCAGCGAGGAACGAGGTGACCGAGACCAGACCCAACACGAACATCACGGCCAGCAGCCCATCAACCCGATCAAACAAACCACCGTGCCCGGGGATCAGCTTGCCCGAATCCTTCACGCCCGCCCGGCGCTTCATCCAGCTTTCGAAAAAATCGCCCGATTGCGCCAGCACGGCGATCGCCGCACCCGCCAAAATCGTTCCGGCGATCCCCGGCCAAAGATGAACCGCAACATAGGGCACCGCTTCGGGATCGCCCGCCAGTGCGCGGTTGACGGCGGCGGTAAAGGCATCGCCCGTGCCGATCCGCACCGCTCCGGCAACGGCAAGGCTCGCGCCGAGAATTCCGCCGCCCAGCCCGGCCCAGGTCTTCGACGGACTGATCGCTGGTGCGATCTTGGGACCGCCGATCGCGCGGCCGGCGAAATAGGCTCCAATGTCCGTCGCGATGACGGAAAGCACGGCGATCATCAGCACGATCCAGCCGGTCGGCGGCGCCGTCCGCAGCAGGCCAAGCATGGTTGCGGCCAGCGTGACATAGCCCAGCCCCCCAGCCATCCATGCCGCGCGGCCCAATGACCCCGGGGTAAGCAGGCGCACCAGCCCCCACCATTCCGACAACACGCCCAGCGCCACCGCGCCAACGAAAGCAAACCAGAACCATCCGCCGAGCCAGATGGCCAGACCGGCCACCATGACCATCACCACCGCGGAAGCCGCGCGAACCTTGAGGTCGCTCTTCTTCACCGGGGTTTCACCGTCCGCCATAGCGCCGCTCCCTCTGGGCAAACTGGACCAGAGCCTCGTTCAGGTCGGCCGGGGTAAAATCGGGCCAGAGCACGTCGGTGAACCACATTTCGGCATAGGCCGCCTGCCACAGCAGGAAGTTCGAGAGGCGAACCTCCCCCGATGTGCGGATCAGGAGATCGAGCGGCGGCAAGCCGGCGGTATCGAGTTCAGCCTCGATCGCGGCCGGCGTGATCGCGCCTTTCGCGGCGGCCTTGGTCGCCGCGCGGGCGATCTCGTCGTGCGAACCGTAATTGAGCGCGATGACCAGCGTGGTGCCATCATTCGCCGCCGTGCGCGCCAGGGCATCGTCGAGCAGGGCGACAATGTCGCTCGCCAGCGCGCGGTAATCGCCGATCACCCGCAGCTTGACGTTGTTGGCGATGAACTCCTCAAGATCGGCAAGGATATACCGCTTGAGCAGCCCCATCAGGGCCGAAACTTCCTCGTCCGAGCGGCGCCAGTTCTCGGTGCTGAAGGCGTAGAGCGTCAGCGCCTCAAGCCCCATCTCGCGCGCTGCGCGAACCAGGGTGCGCACGGCTTCCACCCCGCGCTGGTGGCCCACCACGTGCGGGAGGTGACGCTGCTTGGCCCAGCGCCCGTTGCCATCCATGATG
>JAYSCF010000151.1:0-5125 GCA_041915005.1 Novosphingobium sp. | reverse complement strand
CCGAGGGCGAGTTCGGCGTGCTGGAGGGCCACGCGCCCTTCATGTCGACCGTCCGCGACGGCGCGCTGAAGATCTACAAGACCGCTGGCGCGGCTCCGGAAGAAATCCTTGTCCAGGGCGGCTTTGCCGAAGTGGGCGAAAACGGCCTGACCGTGCTGGCTGAGCACGTCGAAGGCTGAGCCTTTCGCTCATGGCGAAGCGCAGAAGGGCGGCCCCACGGGCCGCCCTTTTCGTTTGTGCGCCGGCCAGATGCGACAACGCTTCATCGCACCGCGCGCTCCAACCGACCGGGCGGCAAGGCATCGGATGCAGCTGTTCATCTGGCAGCAAGGTGGATTTGGTTGAACACATGCAACGCCTGAGGGGGTGGGCCGACCAATTCTGGAGGAGTAGCCCCATGCGTCTTGCATCCCGACCCCAAACCCTTGCCCTGATCGCCGCGCTGGCCCTGCCCATCGGCAGCACCGCCTTCGCCCAGCAGGATCCCACGATCACCGTCAACGGCGAACAGGTGCCCGAAGCGGCCCCGCCGACCAAGGGCCCCGACATCAAGGGCATCATTTCGGCGCGCAGCGGCACCAAGCTGCAGGTCACCGCGGCCGATGGCACCAACACCGTCGTCACCTTCAACGAAGCGACCCAGATCAAGTCTGGCTCTGGCCTGTTCGGCGGTGGGCGCGGCAAGCTCGGCGCCGAGGCGCTGCTCAACGGCCTGCCGGTGACGGTCAAGACGCTGCAATCGGGCAGCGCGCTGATCGCCAGCCAGATCAGCTTCCGCGGCGGCGATTTCAAGACCGCCTCGATGATCCGCAACGGCACGGCCCAGGGCTTTGCCGAACAGACCGCCGCCACCGAAGCCCTGCGCGGGCGGATGGGCGATATCGACAAGTACAACATCAAGAACACGACCAACGTCTATTTCGACACCGGCAAGGCCGCGCTGTCTGACCGGGCCAAGGCCGACCTCTGCGCCACGGCAACCAGCGCCGAGGCGACCGACAATGCGCTGATGCTGGTGGTCGGCTATACCGACTCGGTCGGCAGCGAGGAATTCAACCAGACGCTCAGCGAAAAGCGCGCCGGCAGCGTGATCAACTATCTCCAGCAGGCCTGCCACTGGAAGCCGTACCGGATGCTGACCCCGACCGGCATGGCCGAAGCCGATCCGCTGGCCAGCAACGACACCCCCGAAGGCAAGGCCCAGAACCGCCGCGTCTCGGTTAACATCCTCGTCAGCAAGGGGCTCGACGGGTTGTAAGCAGATCCGGGGGGCGGCGTTTGGTTAAAGCCGCAACGCCCCTTCCACGCAGGTCACGCATGATCCGCCGATGTGGATAGCCGCGCCCTCGATCCGTACGCTGACATGGCCATCGCGGCCCATCTGGCGGCCTTGGCTGGCGACATAGGCATCGCCGCTGGCGACTTGCCCGGCGGTCAGGCGGAACGCAGCAACTGCGCCATTGCCGCTGCCGCAGACGGGATCTTCGGCGATCCCGTCACCCGGCGCAAAGCTGCGCACCACCACCCGGCCATCCTTCACCGCATAGAGGGTTGCCCCGGTCATGCCCTTGGGGACGTAATAGGCCGCGAGCTGCGTTTCATCATGGGCCAGGCGCTCAAGCTCATCCACTTCGGCCAATTCCGCCACCAGCCAGACCGGGCCGACATCGACCGCCTTGGCATGGCCCTTCACCGCCGCGCCGATCCAGGCGGTTGCCTCGGGATCGGTGAGGTCAGCCAGGCTGTAGCGCGGCAGGCGGAACGACAGCCCACCATCCCCCACGGCCAGGTCCACCAGCCCGACCGCGCATTGCTGCACCAGCCGCCCGTCGCTGGGCCTCGCCAGCCCTTCCTCGATCACCGCATGGGCCGTGCCCAGCGTGGGATGCCCGGCAAAGGGCAGCTCGGCGCGCGGGGTAAAGATCCGCACCCGGTAATCAGCAGCAGGGTCGCTGGGCGGGAGAACGAAAGTCGTCTCCGACAGGTTGGTCCAGTTGGCGAAGGCCTGCATCTGCGCGTCGCTCAGCCCTTCGCCATCCAGCACCACGGCCACCGGGTTGCCCATCAAGGGCACGGCGGTAAAGACATCGACCTGCTTGAAAGCGCGGGTGCGGGGCATCGAGGCGATCCTCCTATTCGTCTTGCGGGGCGACAACCGGGCGGAAGTTCCAGCGCTGCGCATCGCTGCCATCGAGCCGCGACATTTCGGCCATCAACAGCTTGCCCTGCCGCCAATAACGGATCCGCTGGGGCCAGCCATTGGCCGGATTGGCGAACTCGATCGCCTCCGCGCTGATCAAAACCAGCGGAAATTCCACCGGCGCGCGGTCCTGCGGCTGGGCGATCAGGCTGATCCGCCCATCGCCCTGTTGCCGGATCTGCAGCACGTCCCACCCCTGCAACTGCGGGCCGAAGCCGCTGCGCGAGAGGCCCAGCATCATGCCGCCGCGCGGATCGGTCCAGACCGCGTCGGACCAGTTAGCGCCGTCTTCCATCAGCCAGGTGCCCGCCAGCCATTCGGGCAGCACCGGGTGGGCCATGGTCTGGGCCGCAGCCGGCGCGGCCAGCCACAGTGCGATTGCCGGGATCAGGATGCGCTTCATGGTCAGTCGGTCATCCCCGGTTCCTTCACCCGGCCTGAATGCCACAGGTAAAGCCCCGCACCGATGATCACCGCGGCTCCCGCCAAGGTCCACAGGTCGGGATGGGAGTGGAAGAACAGCCAGCCGGTCAGCGCAGCGACCAGCATCTGCACATAGGTCATTGGCGCCACCGTGGCGGCGCCGGCGCGCGTGGTGCCCAGATAGATCAGCCAGTGCGCGCAGCTGGCCGAACAGGCCACCAGTGCGCAGCGCGCGATCACGCTCCATTCGGGCATATGGACCGCGAACCGCTCGATCCCGCTGTAATGCAGCGCGACCGAGGCTCCCACCAGCACCGGCGAGGCCGCCAGCGCGACATAGTATTGCATCGCCAGCCCCGAGGCGCGCCCCGCGACAAACCGGTTGCCGATCATCAGCAGGCTCATCCCCAGCGCCGAAAGCAGCGGAAACAGCGCCGCCAATCCCGAGGACAGCAGATTGGGCCGCAGCACGATCAGCACGCCCACAAAGGCGATCAGCGAGGCGATCCACGTTTCGCGGCGCGCCGGTTCGCCCAGCAGCAGCGCGGCAAGCAACGCGGTGATCATCGGGCTGGTGAAGGTCAACGCCGTAGCCGAGGCCAGCGGCATCACGAAAATGGCCGAAAAGAACCCGATCGAGGCCACGGCCACCGCCGCCCCGCGTCCGAATTGAACCAGCGGCACGGGCATCCGGAACGCTTCGCGCCCTTCGCGCACCAGCAACAGCACGCCCAGCCCGCCGGCACCGAACACATAGCGCAGCGCCGCAATGGCCGTTGGCGCCCACTGCCCGGCCATCGATTTGACCACGGCATCCCCGCACGACAGCAAGGCAAAGCCTGCCAACGCATAGAGCAATCCTGAACGTTGGCTTTCGCCCATCACCTGTCTCGCTTTCGGATCGAACCCGCGCGCCGATCATCAGGGAAAGCGCCGTGACGGGAAGAGGATATTAACCATGCCACCGTAGTTCTACCGGCCATGATGCACAAACTCCCCGCCCTCCCGGAATTGTGGATTACCGCGGCCATGCTGGCGCTGACCGCCACGCTTGGCCTGGCCATCGGCGTGCCGCTGAGCCTGCCGCAGGGCGACCGCGCGGCCTTTGTCGGGATCCACTACCTCTATCCGCTGATTGGCGTCGGGGTCTGGGGGCTGTTCGCGCTGCTGGGCCAGCGCAAGCGGCTGGCTTCGACCTTCCTCGTCGCGCTGCCGTGCTACGCGGTGATGCTGGTGTGCCATTTCAATCTCAAGCTGTGGCGCCCGCTGATCAACCCCACCAACTGGGACAACCTCTATTGGCAGATCGACCAGGCGCTGCACCCCCTGGTCGCGGCCTGTTTCCTGATCCGTCAGGCGATCGCGCCGCTCGTGCCCTTGGGCAGCGATTTCTACATCACCGCCTTCATCACGATGTTCTACATCAGCTTCTGCTTTCACGCGCTGCGCAGCCCGCACAGCTTCCGCACGCTGTTCCTCGCCGCGCTGATCTTTCAGGGGGCCGGCGCGCTGGCCTATCTGGTCATGCCGGCGCTGGGGCCATTCACGCTGCAGCAGGGGCTTGAACCCTCGCAAACCCAGGCCCAGCTCTCGATGCTCGGTGCGTACCGCGATCTGATCGCGGGCGGCACCGATTGGGTGCGCGCCAACGGCGGGACACATCTTACCGTGGGATTGGCGGCGATGCCCTCGCTGCACACCGGCGGATCGTTCCTGTTCCTGCTGTTTGCCTGGCGCCATGCGCGGCAACTGCTGCCGTTCTACCTGCCGTTGTTCGGTTTTATCGTGATCGATTCCGTGGCCTCGCGCTGGCACTATCTCAGCGACGTTCCGGTTGGGCTTGCGCTGGCCTGGGGCAGCGCCGCGCTCGCCGCCTGGATCACCCGCCGCGAAAGCGCCGCCCTTCCCGCCGCCGAGCCCGCCGCAGCACCCCTTCCGCAGCCCGCCTGACGGTTAGGAAATCGTCAAAGTTTACACGCTATTCACCAATCAAGAGAAGTTCGTGGAAGCCATGAAATGGCATCATCACGGCATCGTATCGAGGACGGACACACGATGAGCGCTTTTGGCCGACGCAGCGGCATGGGCAGCATGGCCCCGGGGGCACGGCCCCAGTTCGGCGTAGCCCGGCCGATGAAGGGCGGCATGGAAGCCCCCAATCCCGGACTGGGCGGTGAACAGTTCCCCCCGATCCCGGGCGAGGAACCTGCGCTTGGCGCGTCGCAGGATCCCGCCAAGCAGGACGCGATGACCCGCCTGGCCGACCGCGTCAACGGCGTGGTCGAAAGCTCCTATCAGGCCGAGGGCTTTGAAGCCTCGGTTCACAAGATCAAGGAACAGGTGCTCCCCCGCCTGCTCGAACGCGTCGATCCCGAAGCTGCAGCAACGCTGACCAAGGACGAATTGTCCGAGGAGTTCCGCCCGATCATCATGGAAGTGCTGGCCGAACTGAAGGTCACGCTCAACCGGCGCGAACAGTTCGCGCTGGAAAAGGTGCTGATC
>JAYSCF010000150.1:0-5155 GCA_041915005.1 Novosphingobium sp. | reverse complement strand
TGAATGCGTTCTTTACGGCCTGGCCCCCGGGGGGGCAAACACCCCCGGCCCCCCCCCCCGCCCCCCCCCCCCCACTGGATACCCTCGGGGGGGCCGGGCGGGCGGCGCGGGCCGGTGATGCCCTAACAGGGCCAAGCGCTTTTAAAGACTGGCGATCCGCGCGGCCAGGTCTTCCCACAGGGCAGGGCTGGCTGCGCCGATCAGGCCGGGCAGGTGCGCCTCGTCAACGCGATAGGGGCGCCCATCGGGCCGCGCGACCTTGCCGCCCGCCTCATTGACGAACAACACGCCTGCCGCGTGATCCCAGGCCAGCGTCCGTTCGAACACCGACAGGTCGTTTACCCCCAGCACCAGGCGCGGATATTGCTCCGCCGCACAGCGCGGGATGTCGACCAGCTGGTAATGCGGCGCGATCTTCTCGCGCATGGCGGCGCGGCGCGCGGGATCGACGAACATCAGCGAAATTCCCGCAATCGGCGGTTCCTGGCCGGTGCCGCGGGCGGTGATGCGTTCATCCCCCACGAATGCGCCCGCGCCGCGGTGCGCATGACACAGCCGCCCGCTCAGCGGATCGAGAATCCACCCGGTAACGGTTTCGCCGCCCTGCGACAGGGCAACCATGATGCCAAAGGGCGGTTTGCCGCTGGCATAGTTGTTGGTTCCGTCGATCGGATCGATGATCCAGCACAGCGCATCACCCAGCCGGTCGAGCAGGGCAGGATCGGCATGGGCGGCCTCTTCGCCAACGATGGTGGCCTCGGGCCGGATCTGGGCCAGCCCTTCGGCCAGGATCAGTTCGGCTTCCTTGTCGGCGATCGTCACCACGTCATCGGCCGCCTTGGCGTCGATCTGATGGCTTTCGAGCGATTGGTAACGGGGCATCACCGCGCGCGCGGCGGCATCGTGCATCACGGCCAGGACGGCGGGGGTCAGGGACAGGGTGCTCATGTCAGGGCGATCATCACGTTCTGGGCAAAACCGGGGCGCTGGCGCAGGCGGCCATACCACTGCGCCAGATGGGGCAGATCGGGGCGCGGCATCGGCAGCGTGAAGAAGGTATGGGCATAGACCCCCATCGGCATGTCGGCGATGCCGAAGTGATCGCCCGACAGCCAGGGCCGGCGGGCCAGTTCGGCATCGAGAATCCGCATCATTGCGCCGCTGGCTTCGGCGGAGCGGGCGACAGCGGCTTCATCCCGGGTTTCGGGCGTAAGGCGGACATAGCCGAGAAAGGCATCGCGCTGGGCATCGGCAAAATGAAACTGCCAGTCCATCCACTTGTCCCCGGCGGCGCGCACCTGCGGATCGGCGGGCAGCAGCGCGGGAGCATATTTCTGCGCCAGATAGCGCAGGATCGCGTTCGATTCCCACAGCACGAAGCCGTCATCCTCGATCGTCGGGATCATGCGGTTGGGGTTCATCGCCAGATATTCCGGCGTGAAGCCAAATGGGCCGCCGATGTCGATCCGGCGGTGCGCAAGCGCCATCTCGACCGCCGCCCAGGCGATCTTCTTGACGTTGTGCGAATTGAGCCGGCCCCAGATTGTCAGCACGCCGAGTCAGCTCCGGTAATCGGCGTTGATCGAGATGTAGCCGTGGGTGAGATCGCAGGTCCAGACCGTGGCGCGCCCTTCGCCAAGGCCCAGGTCCACCTCGATCGAGATGTCCTGCCCCTTGAGGTGCGCGGTAACGGGGGCTTCGTCATAGTCGGCCAGCGGCTGCCCGTCGCGCGCGGCCCAGGTGCCGCCAAAGCCGATGGAGAGCTTGTCGCGGTCAGCCGGTTCGCCGGCCTTGCCCACGGCCATGACCACGCGGCCCCAGTTCGCGTCCTCGCCCGCGATGGCGGTCTTGACCAGCGGTGAATTGGCAATGGCCAGGCCGACCTTGCGTGCGCTGGCGTCGCTGGCCGCGCCCGACACGGTCACCGCGATGAATTTCTGCGCGCCTTCGCCGTCACGGACCACGAGATGGGCCAGCTGGCGGCAGACATCGTCAAGCGCGGCGGCAAAGGCATCGGCCCCGGCGCAGCCTTCGCAGTTGATCTGGCTGTTCCCGGCCTTGCCGGTGGCAAAAGCCAGAACGGTGTCGCTGGTCGAGGTGTCGCTATCGACCGTGATGCAGCTGAAGGTGCGCTGGTTGGCCGCCGACAACAGTTCCTGAAGATAGCCGGGCGCGATCGCGCAGTCGGTGAAGATATAGCCCAGCATCGTCGCCATGTCGGGCGCGATCATCCCGCTGCCCTTGATGATCGCGGCCAGTTTGACCGTCTTGCCGCCGACCACGGCCTCGGCATAGGCGCCCTTGGCGAAGGTGTCGGTCGTGCCGATGGTCTGGGCCGCATCTTCCCAGCCGCACGGCTCGGCGATGAGCGCGGCCTTGATCCCGGCTTCGGCCTTGTCCTTGGGCAGCGGCACGCCGATCACCCCGGTGGAGGACACGAACACCTGCTCGGCCGCGCAGCCGAGGTTGCCCGATACCTGCGCCATGATGGCTTCGACCGCCTCGCGTCCGCGATAGCCGGTAAAGGCGTTGGAATTGCCGGCATTGACCACCAGCGCGCGGGCGCGGCCCTGGGCGACATTGGCGCGGCCCAGCTCGACTTCCGAGGAACAGCATACGTTGCGGGTGAACACGCCGGCAACGGCGGTGCCTTCGGCCAGTTCAACGTAGGTCAGGTCGCACCGGCCCCAGTCCTTGTAGCCCGCGCGGGCAACGCGCAGCGTGATGCCATCAATTGCAGGCATCGAGGGGAAGGGGCGGGCGAGCGGGGAAATGGCGTGACTCATGATCGCCGGGCCTAGCGCGGGCGCAGCGGCACGGCAACTCGATGTGGGGTGGAAGCCCTCGCCATTCTATGCCAACCACCCGGCATGACCTGTTTCTGCCGTATTTCAGTTTGACCGCCGCCACCCTGCTGGCCTCGGCCACGCCAACCTGGGCGCGCACCCCGGTTGGGCCGCAGCCGCTGGGCAACCCAGGGCAATGGATCACTACCAGCGACTATCCACCGGAAGCACTGCGTAGCCTGAGCGAAGGACAAGTAGTTTTCCGATTGAGGATAGGGGTGACTGGATTGCCAGAGGCCTGTGAGATCGTGGCGAGCAGCCGCTGGCCCATACTTGACGAGGCCACTTGCCGCTTGCTCAGCCAGCGAGCGCTTTTTTCGCCAGCTATCGATCAGCAGGGGCGTGTGGCGGTCGGTTTTTATCGCAATGCGGTGCTTTGGCGTATTCCAGAAGATCTTCCTGATTTGGCCAAAAGCGGAGCGGTCGACGCCGCTCCGGCCCGTCCGTAAGGGTCAGTTACCCAGCTTGATCAGCGCAACCGGCGCAGCCGTGGTGCGCGGACTGATGGTCCAACTGAGCTTCTGCCCGGCGGGATCCTTGAGTGGACCATCGTCGGTGTTGTTGGTCAGGATCTGGCCGTCGGTGGTCAGGGTGAAGGTGCCATCGAGCTTGGGCAGGTTGCCCATCTCCTTGTCCTCACCCTTGCCGCCCAGCGCGGCGAGCGCGCCAAGCCCGCCCATCGCGCCGCCGCCCGAACCGGTGGCGAATGCCGGCGCTTCAAAGCGCACGGTGCCATCGGCGCGGCGGTTGAGCACCACGAACGCGGTGAAGCTGGGCATCCGCTCCATCGTCGGGAAGTTGAAATCGTAGTCGAGGTGGCCCGAGATCGCGAAGTCGACGTCATAGACGCCGTCACCCTTGTAGGTCACGCTCTTCCAGCCGGCCTGACGGCGCAGGCGAGCGGCCAGTTCCTCGGCGGCCTTGGGGTCGGTGGGATCGATCCCGCCGAGCACGGCCTTCATTTCCTCGGCGTCCTTCTTGCGCTTTTCAGCGGCAGCCTTCTGCGAATCTTCCCACTCGGCGCGCTGCTGGGCGATTTCGTCCTTGGTGCAGGTGCGCTCGGTCGTGTCATCGTCCTCGTAACAGGTCGACTGGGTGAATTCGTCGTTCGATGATTGCCCCATCTGCGCCAGCTTCGACAGCCCGAACAGGAAGATTTCCCCCTTGTAGGCATAGGTGAAGCGCCCGTCCTTGCGCAGGTCGAGGCTCGAGGCGAACTTGCCCGGCATCACGAAGCAGGCGGCGAGCGCCAGGCTGAGCACGGCGGCCAGGCCGATGGAGGCAAGACGGCGCAGGGCAGGGGGCTGGATCATTCGCTCTCTCGGGTGGCGATCGCGTAAAGTGCGATCGCTGCCGCGTTAGATACATTAAGGCTTTCAATTGCAACAGAAATGGGCAGCTTTGCCAAGGCGTCGCAGTGCTGGACGATGTTGTGGCGCATCCCGTCGCCTTCGGCGCCCAGCACCAATGCGATCGGCCCGGCGGGCAGCGCCGCACCGAAAGTGACCGGGCCTTCGCCATCGAGCCCGATCCGCCAGTAGCCGGCTTCGGCCACTTCATCGAGCGCGCGCGCCAGGTTCACCACGCGAATCCACGGCACCACTTCCAGCGCGCCCGAAGCGCTCTTGGCCAGCGTGCCCGATTCGGGCGGGGCATGGCGATCCTGGGTGATGATCGCGGCCGCATTGAACGCGGCGGCCGAACGCATGATCGCGCCGACATTGTGCGGATCGGTGACCTGGTCGAGAATCACCAGCGGCCGGGCCGGATCGCCATCAAGCACGTCTTCGAGGAAGATATCCTCCAGCGCATCGCATTCCAGCACCAGTCCCTGATGCGGCGCGTCGCGCGCGACCAGCCGGGCCAGATCGGCGGACGAGGCATATTCCACCGGAAAATCGGGCGGCAGATCGCCATCGAGCGAGGCAACGCCTTCGCGGGTTGCCCACAGTTTACGGTGGGTGCGATCGGGATTCTTGAGCGCGGCTTCCACCGCGTGGCGGCCCCACAGCCGCACGGCCCCGGTGCTGGCCCGGCCCGAGCCGCG
The DNA here is from genome assembly GCA_041915005.1 of Novosphingobium sp. Classification (GTDB taxonomy): domain Bacteria; phylum Pseudomonadota; class Alphaproteobacteria; order Sphingomonadales; family Sphingomonadaceae; genus Novosphingobium. The sequence continues at coordinate 262 of JAYSCF010000150.1, read as the reverse complement.
CCCGCCCTGCATCCGGCCTGCGCGGCCGCGCAAGGCGCGGGAGGGTTTGCCTTCTGTGCGGCGGTTCATTGCGTGATTCCCTTGCGGATAAAGCCTTGCATCGTTTGCTCCCTGCCAGCGCGCGCCAGTGCAGGCAAGGCCAAGCGGAAGGCCGCGAATGGTGAGGCGATGAGGTGGTTTGATGCGGGGAGCTGGCGCCCCGCGGAAGGTTGGTGGTGGACAGGGCTGGATTCGAACCAGCGTACGCTCTCGCGGGCAGATT
>JAYSCF010000149.1:0-5165 GCA_041915005.1 Novosphingobium sp. | reverse complement strand
ATGAGCATTGTCGACTGGGCCGCCGAACACCGCGCCGCCGCGCTGGCCGCTGTGCCAACCGCCGCGCGCAAGACCAGCCAGGCCGAAAGGGAACCGGCATGAGAATCGCGATCTGCACCGATGCCTGGCACCCCCAGGTCAATGGCGTTGTCCGTTCGCTGGCGATGACCGTTTCGCACCTGACCCAGCGCGGGCACGAGGTGGAACTGATCACCCCGCAGCAGTTCCGCACCCTGCCGCTGCCCGGTTACAGCGAAATCCGCTTGGCGCTCGCCCCGCGCTTTGGCACCCGCCGGACGCTGACCGATTTCCAGCCCGACGTGGTCCACATCGCCACCGAAGGGCCGATCGGGTGGAGCGCGCGGGCCTGGTGCCTGGCGCGCAAGGTGCCCTTTACCAGCGCCTTTCACACCCGCTTTCCTGACTATGCCGCCGTGCGCACCGGGATCGATGCCGAACACTTCTGGCCCTTCATCCAGCGCTTTCACGCCCCCTCCCGGGCGGTGCTGGTGTCCACGCCTTCGCTCGCCGGCGAACTGGCGGATCGTGGGATCAAGCAGACCCGGCAATGGTCGCGCGGGATCGATCGCGGGATGTTCCATCCCGGCCACGCGCCGCTGCCCGAACTGGCCGCCCTGCCCGGCCCGATCCAACTCTATGTTGGCCGGGTCGCGGCGGAAAAGAACCTGCCGGCCTTCCTTGATTGCGATACGCCCGGCACCAAAGTGGTGGTCGGCGACGGGCCTGATCTGGCCGCGATGCGCCAACGTTATCCCGCAGCCCGGTTCCTCGGCGCGCTGTCGGGCGAAACGCTGGCCCGGGCCTATTGCTCGGCCGATGTCTTCGTCTTCCCCAGCCGCACCGACACCTTCGGGCTGGTGCTGATAGAGGCCCTATCCTGCGGCGTGCCGGTCGCGGCCTATCCGGTGGCCGGTCCGCTGGACATCATCGGCCCGGACGGGCGCGGCCCCGGTAGCGACTTTCCCGCGCGGGTCGGCGCGCTTGACGAAGATCTTGGCCTGGCGATCCGCAAGGCGCTGCGGCTGGATCCGCTGGCCGCCGCTGTAATCGGCGCAAGTTACAGCTGGGATCGCGCGACGGACCAGTTCCTGAACGCGCTTGGCGAAGCAGCGGCGGCCGATCCGGGCTGCGTCAATCCGCCGCAGCTTCAGCGAACGGCGGTTCCAGCGTGATCTGATCGGCGAGGCTGACCCGGTCGAGCATCGCCGCCATTTCATCGCGCAGGGTCAGCATCAGCCCGCGCAGCCGGCAATCAGCCTCGGGCAGGCAGTTGTTGCAGTGTTCGTGGGCGTTGCGGCTGGCGCAGGGCACCAGCGCCAGGCTGCCGCGGGTCAGGCGGATGATATCGCCATAGCGGATATCAACCGGCGCCAGCGCCAGTTCATAGCCGCCATCGCGCCCCCGGTGCGAGATCACCAGCCCATCGCGGACCATCTGGCTGAGGATCACGGTCAGGAACTTGCGCGGGATGTTCTGCGCTTCGGCGATCGTATCCAGCCGCACCGGCCCCTGCCGCCACTTGTCGGCAAGGTGCTGCAGCGCACGGATGGTATAGCGGGTTTTCTGAGACAGCATGACGAGGGCGCACAACAACGCGCCCTAGCGTCAAATGTCAACCTGCCGAGTAGAAAACCTGCAATTACCGTGCGGCGGTATTGGGGGCGTACTTGCTCATCAGCGCGAAGGCCTTGTCGTACCATTCGCTGCCCGGATAGTTCGCGCCGAGTACTGCGGCCGACTTTTGCGCTTCCTCGGGGATGCCCATCACCAGGTTGCTTTCGACCAGGCGGAACAGCGCCTCGGGCGTATGGCTGGTGGTCTGGTAGCGATCGACCACATTGCGGAACCGCAGGTTGGCGGCCAGCCACTTGCCCGAACGTTCGTAGAACCGCCCGATTTCCATTTCCTTGCCGGCGAGGTGGTCGTTGACCAGGTCGATCTTGACCCGCGCGTCGGCGGCATATTCGGTGGCAGGATAGCGGCGAACCACTTCGTTCAGCGCATCCAGCGCGAGCTGGGTGGTCTTCTGGTCGCGATCAACATCGCTGACCTGTTCGTAATAGCACAGCGCGATGAGGTAGTAGGCATAGGGCGCATCGCGGTTGCCGGGGTGGATTGACAGGAAGCGCTGCGCGGCCTGGACCGACTTGGTATAATCGCGCGCCACGTAATAGGAGAACGCGCTCATCAACTGGGCCCGGCGCGCCCAGGGCGAATAGGGGTGCTGGCGCTCCACCTCGTCGAACAGCGCGGCGGCAACCTTGGTATCGCCGCGATCGAGCCGGTCCTTGGCCGCCATGTAGAGCGTATCGACGTCGCGCGCGACGAAGGCCGTGTCCTTGGCCTTGCCACCCCGTCCGGCACAGCCCGACGTGAAGACAAGCGCCGTGGCGGCGGTGGCGAGAATGGCGAGCTTCAGCGGCGATCGGGATTGCATGGCAAGGCCTATAACCAGCCCCAGCCTGAACGCCAAGTGAAAGGCGCAGGGGTTATCCCCCTGCTCCTTTCCAATTGGCCCCGATCATTCCCAATAGGCAACACAGCGCACCTCGATCGACGAACGCGTCTTGGTATCGGGCAGGCTGGTATCGTGAAACGCAGTGTGCGGGCAGCGCCAGGTTACCGAATGATCGCTGTCATAGAACTTGAACAGCAGCACATCGTCGCGGTCCATGTTCGAGAAATACCACCAGCGGTGCTGGTCGCGCTGGCGCAGGATGGTCGCGGCGATCATCTGGTCCTCGCCCGCAACCGGCGCGGTCAGCGCATCACCCACCGGAAACTCGTCAACCACGAACAAGGTGTTGTTGGCCAGTTCATCGCCCACGATCGAACGGCCATCCATCAGCGCCAGCGGCCAGTCCTGCGGCCCGGGCGTGAAGGTCCGCCAGAAGCTGAAGCAGCAGTGGCGCTTGTAGCCGGGGCCATCGGGACGCTGTGCGGCATACATCCGCGCACCGGCATTCTCGCCGGTCAGGGGGTTGTAGTCGATATGGGCTTCACCGGCCTGCGGCTGCAGCCCGCCCGAATGCTGGTAACCCTTGACCTTTTCCGAGGCGCGGCGGGTCAGATCGCCGCTGGTGCGGCGCATCCAGCCCTGGACGGCGACGAAGCTTGCTCCGCTGAGCGCCTTTACCGCCTCGGCCACTTCCGCGCTGTAGAGCGCATCGACATTGGCCGCATCGTTGAAATCGACCACCGCCGACCTGTGCCGCCCCAGCACGAAGCCGTGGGTATCCAGGGTGAAGTGATCGCGGATCGGCATGGCATCGCGCATCGGCATCTCGTGATCGCCGTATTCGCCGGTGTTGATCTCCGCGCCCTGGCTGACATAGCGCCGGGTCACATAATCGCCGTCCCCAAGGTAGCGGATCCACGCCTTGGAGGTTCGCGCACCCGCTTCGATTTCATCAAGGGTCGGTGCCGTGGTGGCCATGCCTGTTATCCTTTCCCGCTGGGCGGAATCGTTCATCGTCCCACCGCACGCCGCATTTATACGAGTGTATGAAATCGCCACAAGCGCCGTTTTTTACATTTGCATAAATTCGGCCTGCGGGTCATTCACCCTGCCGTGGCCACCATTTCCCGCCCCCGCCCCGATGGCACCCGCACTCGCCTGCTCGAAGCAGCCGAACGGATCCTGATCGAACAGGGGGTCCATGCCTTGACCGTGCGGCATGTCGGGACGGTTTCGGGGCTCAACGGCACGCTGGTCACCTATCATTTCGGTTCGGTGGCGGGGCTGCTGGGCGAACTGGCGCGCTGCAACATGGCGCCGATGCTGGATCAATGGCGCGAACTGCCTTCGCCTGCGGCCGGCATCCGGGCGATCCTGACAGCGTGGCTGGGCCCGCTGCTCAATCCCGCGGCGTTCAATCCCGATGGCCGGGCGCTGATCGTGCTTGATGAAATCGCTGCCCACGGCGCCGCCGGGCTCAGCGCGGAAGTGCTCGAGGCGATGGTCGGGATCAGCGAACGGGTGCGCGGCGCCCTCGCCCCCCTGCTGCCCCATCTGGACGAACAGACCGTGCGGGCCCGGTTGCGGTTCATCGCCGGCGCTGCCCTGGGGCCGCCGCCGCGCGTACCCCTGCCGGGGACCGGCGCGCTCACCAGCGCTGACCTGTTGCTGGATTTCGCCGAAGCGAGCCTAGCACCTGCGGCTTAACCAAAGTTTGTGCGATCATGCATAACAGGCACGAACTAGTGACAATTTTTTATCGTTGCATTTCAAATACTACAATTGATTGCACCGTAATTTATACCTAGGGTTCACAGAAGTTAATATACCGCAAATCGATCTAGGTATAGGCACCTGATTACAGGGTCGCATCTGTATCGCTAACATCGCATTGCGGAGCAGGATGATGAACCACTACGCCTTATCTCCACCCGATCGGTTGCAGGCCCTGCTGGTCGAACTGGAGCATCTTTCGACGCAGATCATCCAGGACGAAATGCAGGACAAGGTCCGCGATGTCCTGCGCACCTTCGCCTTTGGCGCGACGGTCAAGGACGACCAGCGCCTCGCCGACTGTGCGGCCGAACTCTATCGCATCCGCCGCCGCCGCGAACGCCAGATCGGACGCGACCTCCTGGGGGAGCCGTGCTGGGATCTGCTGCTGGACCTGTTCGCCAATACCGTGCGCGGCATCCCGGTCAGCGTGACCGGCGCCTGCATCGCCTCCAACGTGCCGACCACCACCGCGCTTCGCTGGATTTCGGTGCTTGAGGAACGCGGCCTGGTCGATCGCTATCCCGACCCGTTCGATCGCCGGGTGGTGCTGGTCAAGCTGACCGACGACGGCATGGACAAGATGCGCACCCTGCTTGAAGAAACTGCCGACCGCGGCCTGACGTCGCGCGATACCGTGCCGCGCCGCCTGCCGGCCCGCCGCTAAGCCCCAAGGCTTCGCCAGCGCCCCGTCCGACAAGCACGGGGCGCCGGAAAACTTCCTATTCCTCGCCCATCCGAAGCGCGGCAATGAACGCTTCCTGCGGGATCTGGACATTGCCATACTCGCGCATGCGGGCCTTGCCCTTTTTCTGCTTTTCCAACAGCTTCTTCTTGCGAGTTATGTCGCCGCCGTAACATTTGGCGGTCACGTCCTTGCGCATCGCGGCGATGGTTTCGCGGGCGATCACCT
>JAYSCF010000148.1:0-5193 GCA_041915005.1 Novosphingobium sp. | reverse complement strand
GGGTCAGTTCGGCTTGCCATTGAGCTACCGTCTGGCCGGGGCGGGCGTAGATCAGGTCAAAGCTTACGCGGGCGAAATGCCGCTGTGCGACATCCAGCGCGGCCAACCCTTCGGCTGCATCGTGGAGCCGGCCAAGAAAGCGCAGCGTTGCATCGTCGAGCGCTTGGAGGCCCAATGAAACCCGGTTGATCCCGGCGCTGGCAAGGGCAGCATAATTGCTGGCTTCGACCGAGGAAGGATTGCCTTCAAGCGTGATCTCGATCCCGGGGGCAAAGCCCCACAGCCGCTCGGCCTCCTCCAGCAATCGGCCGACCAGCGCGGGCGGCATCAGCGATGGCGTGCCGCCGCCAAAGAAGATCGATTCGAGCCGTTCGCCGCCGGCCAGGGCGTGTTCGTGGCGCAGGTCGGCCAGCAGCGCGGCTTCCCAGCGGGCATGGTCCACGCTGGCGCGGACATGGCTGTTGAAGTCGCAATAGGGGCACTTTGCGAGGCAGAACGGCCAGTGGATGTAGAGCGCGCGGGCCATGACGCCGGCTTAGCCGCCAAATTGCTCCGCGACCAGCTTGGCAAAGGCATCGGCACGGTGGCTGATGCGGTGCTTTTGCGCGGGATCGATTTCGGCAAAGGTCTGGCTGCCCCCCTGCGGCACGAACACCGGGTCGTAGCCAAAGCCAAGCATGCCGCGCGGCGGCCAGGTCAGCGATCCGGGCACCCGTCCTTCATAGACCGCGCTGTCCCCATCGGGCCAGGCGATCGCCAGCACGCAGGCAAAGTGGCCCGAGCGGTCAACGTCGGGGCCAAGTTCGCACAGCAAGCCTTCGACCTTGCCCATCGCCATGTACCAATCACGCCCGGGTTCGCCTTCGAACCACTGCCGCTCGGCCCAGTCGGCGGTATAAACGCCGGGGCGTCCGCCCAGTGCATCAACGCACAGGCCGGAATCGTCCGCCAGCGCAGGCAGGCCCGAGCCTTCGGCCGCGGCCCGCGCCTTGATCAGCGCGTTTTCGACAAAGGTAGTGCCGGTTTCGGCGGGCTCTGGCAGGCCCAGCGATCCCGCCGAAATGCATTCCAGCCCATAGGGCGCCAGCAAGGCTCCGATTTCCTTGAGCTTGCCCGCGTTGTGCGTGGCGATCACCAGGGTTTCGGAGCCAAGCTTGCGGGTCACTGGCCGGCGGCCTTGCCCTGGGCGGCAAAGATCAGGTCGGTGCCGATGCGGGCCAGGCGCAGCAGGCGCAGCAGGCCTTCCTCGTCATAGGTCGCGCCTTCTGCCGTGGCCTGGACTTCGGCAATCTGACCGCCTTCGATCAGCACGAAGTTGGCATCGGCATCGGCCGAGCTGTCTTCGTCGTAGTCAAGGTCGAGCACCGGGTTGCCCTTGAAGATGCCGCAGGAAACGGCGGCGACCTTGCGGGTCAGCGGGTCTTCGGTGATCGCGCCGGCGGCCATCAGCTTGTCGATTGCGATGCGCAGCGCCACCCAGGCGCCCGAAATTGCCGCGGTGCGGGTGCCGCCGTCGGCCTGGATCACATCGCAGTCGAGCGTGATCTGACGTTCGCCCAGCTTCTTGAGATCGGTCACGGCGCGCAAGCTCCGGCCGATCAGGCGCTGGATTTCCTGGGTGCGTCCGCTTTGCTTGCCCTTGGCCGCTTCGCGGCTGCCGCGGGTGTGGGTGGCGCGGGGCAGCATCGAATATTCCGCCGTAACCCAGCCTTCACCCTTGCCGCGCAGCCATGGCGGCAGGCGCTCTTCAACCGAAGCGGTGCAGATTACCTTGGTGTGGCCGAAGCTGACCAGCACCGAACCCTCGGCGTGCTTGGTGAAATGGGGCTCGAAGCCGATGGCGCGCATTTCATCAGGCGCGCGGCCGGAAGGACGCATGGGAATTCCTTTGTGCAGTGCAATTCGGGGAGCGTTTGGCGCAATGGGGTTGAGCCTGCAAGAGCGAGGCTTAAATAACCTACCATCATGGCCAGCCTGCCGATCACCGAACTGACCACCCGCGCGCGCGACATCTTCCGGCTTGTCGTGGAGGGCTACATCGCCTCGGGCCAGCCGGTTGGGTCAAAGACGCTGGCAGGGGCGGGGGGGCTGAACCTTTCGCCGGCCTCGATCCGGTCGGTGCTGCACGAGCTTGAAGGGTTGGGCCTGCTGGCCGCGCCGCACACCAGCGCCGGCCGCATGCCGACCGATCTGGGGCTGCGGCTGTTCGTCGATGGCATGATGCAGGTGGCCCTGCCGACCCAGGAAGAGCGCGCCGCGATCGAGCGGCAGGTTTCGCAGCCCGGCCCGATCGAGGCCGCGCTCGCGGCGACCAGCGCGGTCCTGTCCGATCTTTCGGCCTGCGCCGGGGTGGTGATGGTGCCGCGGCGCGAACCGCGCCTGGCGCAATTGCAGCTGGTGGCCCTGTCGCCCGCCCGCGCCCTGGCGGTGCTGGTGGGCAGCGATGGTGCGGTGGAAAACCGCGTGTTCGACCTGCCCGAAGGCTTGCCCGCCGGCGCGCTGGAGCAGGCCTCGAACTATATCTCGGCGCACCTGGGCGGGCGCACGCTGGGCGAAGCGGTTCGCGCAATCGAGGGGGAAATCGCCACCGGGCGCACGGCGCTCGACACGGTGAGCCGGGCCCTGGTCGAACAAGGCCTCGCCGTGTGGAGCGAGGATGCCGCGCGCCGTCCGGTGCTGATCGTGCGCGGACAGGCCAACCTGCTGGATGACAGCGTGCTGACCGATCTCGAACGGGTGCGGCTGCTGCTTGATGATCTGGAAAACAAGCAATCGGTCGCCAGCCTGCTCGACAATGCGCGCGAGGCCGACGCGACACGGATCTTTATCGGGGCGGAGAACCGGTTGTTCGCGCTTTCCGGCTCGTCGGTGATCGCTTCGCCCTACCGGGATCGCGATGGCCGGGTGGTTGGCGTGGTGGGGGTTATCGGCCCGACGCGGTTGAATTATGCGCGGCTAGTCCCCATGGTGGATTTCACCGCCCAGTCGCTGGGCAAATTGATCGGATAGACCGGGTTTCTTATACCATGAACGATGACAACAAGCCGCAGGTGGATCCCGCGGTCGAAGCGGAATTGAAGGGCGTCCCCGAGGACATGATCGACCTCGACAAAGCGGGCGAGGCGCTGGACGACGCGCTTGAGCAGCTCAAGGGCGATCTTGAAGCGGCCAAGCAGGACATCCTCTATGCCAAGGCCGAAACGCAGAACGTGCGCCGCCGCCTGGAAAAGGACGTGGCCGATGCCCGCACCTATGCGGCAACCGGCTTTGCCCGCGACATTCTCTCGGTCGCAGACAACCTTTCGCGCGCACTCGATTCGATTTCGCAAGACCTGCGCGAAGACGAACGGATGAAGAGCCTTGTCGCCGGGATCGAGGCCACGGGCCGGGAAATCGAAAAGGTGTTCTCGCTCCACGGCATCAGCCGCATCGCCGCCACCGGCCTGCCGCTTGATCCCAACCAGCACCAGGCCATGCTTGAAGTGCCTTCGGCCGATGCCGAACCGGGCACCGTGCTGCAGGAACTCCAGGCCGGCTACATGATCAAGGATCGCCTGCTGCGCCCGGCGATGGTGGCTGTGGCGAAGAAGCCGGATTAAGCGGCCTTCTTCATTTGTGCTTTCAATTGGCTGGTCTGGGCGATCAGCCAATTGAGGTCTTCGATTGCCAGTAATCGGACTTGCGGAGCATGAGTGCCAGCACTTTGGGAATTGCGAACGATCGCATGGCGCCGCCCCTCCCAGCTAATGAATTTAAGTTCGGCATGAACAAGGTCGTTTCGGATTAGGCGGATTTCCCTGACTTTCTGGTTCAGGGTGTCATCTGAAAATTCGGCGGATTCCACAGCCGCGAATGCGTCCAAAAACCGGCTTCTTCCGATATGGAAGTCATCGCTGGTCGGATTCCGCGGCTTGCTCATGTGCGGCAACTTGCTGCCAGAGTGCTGATTTCAGGTTAAAATTGTCGGGCAAAGTGATGAAACGCTCATCGTTGGGGCGCTGCATTGCGATCCACCCCATCCGCGCCATGAAAGCGTGGCGCACGATTTCGGCCTGCTGCTCTATTCCATAGTCTTCGAGCCGCTTGCCCGGCACCAGCACGTAGTCATAGCGGCGCGAGAAGGGGCGGCGCAGGATCAGGTGCCAGCGGCCCTTGCTCTGGACCTGCCAGACGTGGGTCATCTCGTGAATGAAATGGCCCTGCAACGCCGGTGCAGCGGCGCTGAAATCGTCGCAATAGGCGTGCGAATGCGGGTGAAAGTGCAAATGCCCGCGCGGCGCCATCGTGATGTGGCGCGGCTGGAAGGGAAACCAGCGGCGGCGGTGGATCCGCACCTGGGTGCAATCCACTGCCGTGCCGAACACCGAGCGGACCAGCGCGATCTCGCCCGGGGTCAATGTTCGCGTGCCGCCGGATGGGCAGGCGGGCTGGCTCAGTGGTGGTCGCCCATGTCCATGCCGCCCATGTCGTGATTGCTGCCGCCGGCGGCTTCGATCTTGAGCGGGGCGGAGAGCTTGTCCCCATCCGCGAAGGTCAGGGTCACTTCGGCGGTGCCGCCCGCGGCAAGCTTGGGATCGAGATCGAACAGCATCACGTGATAGCCGCCGGGGGCAAATTTCAGTTCGGCGCCGGGGGCGACTTCGGCCTTGTCGACCGCAGCCATCTGGCCGCCGCTGGTCTGGTGCATTTCGGCCTTGGCTGCGCCGTCAACCGCGATCGCGGCGAGCGTGACGGGCTTGTCGCCTCCATTGGCCAGCGTGAAATAGGCCGCGCCGGGATTGCCCTTGACCGCGGGGAGTACCAGCCGCCCGTCCGACAGCTGCGCGCCCGGCTTGGCATCGGGGGCGGTGTTGGTGGCGGTTTCCGCAGGATTTTCCGTCTTGCCCGGCTGGTTGCAGGCCGACAGCGCAAGCAGCGCGGCAAGGGGGGCAAGCAGGTGGCGGGTTTTCACGGCGGATCAGTCCTTTCGGGGCCGGCATTGGCGCAGGGCCATCGCTAATCGCCGCGTGCCCTTGTGCCAAGCAAAACCGCACCTATATCGGCCCCGTTCAAGAGCTGCCGACCTGTCTTGCCTCTGCTGGGAGACACACGAAAGCGGCGTCACACATGTCCTAAGGATGGGGTAATATGGGTAAAGTTATCGGTATCGACCTTGGCACCACCAACAGCTGCGTTGCCGTGATGGACGGCGGC
>JAYSCF010000147.1:0-5212 GCA_041915005.1 Novosphingobium sp. | reverse complement strand
CCAGCAGGATCGCCGGATTGGTCATCAAGTGACCGACATTGCGCACGAACAGCAGGCTGCGCCCCGGCAGGACATAGTCGCCGCCATCAAGTGCGGCCCACACCCGGTCGGGATTGAGCGTACGGGTCAGCGTCTTGCCGCCCTTTTCGAAGGTATCGGCCAGATCGCCCCGGATCACGCCCAGCCAGTTGCGATAGGCGGTCAGCTTGTCCTCGGCGTCCACCGCCGCGACCGAATCCTCCATGTCGCAGATCGTGGTCAGCGCCGCTTCAAGCACGACATCAGCGATGCCCAGCGGATCGGTCTGGCCGACCGGATGCGCAGGATCGACCAACACTTCGATGTGCAGGCCATTGTGGCGGAACAGGAACGCGCCGTCCCGCGTCGCCACCAGGTGATCGCACGGCTTGCCTTCGAGCGCATCCTGCCATCCCGGGACTGCGCCATTCAGGAACGTCCGCGCCGCCGCGATCACTGCGGCCCCGCGCGCTTCGTCATAGCCGCCGGGACGCGCCAGCGGCGCATCGAGCGCATCGGTGCCATAGAACGCATCATAGAGGCTGCCCCAGCGGGCATTGGCGGCATTGAGCAGGAACCGCGCGTTCAGCACCGGCACCACCAGTTGCGGCCCGGCCAGGGTCGCGATTTCGGGATCGACGTTCTGCGTGCCGATGGCGAAGGGGGCAGGTTCGGCCACGAGATAGCCGATCTCTGTCAGGAAGGCCTGATATTCGGCGCTGTCGATCGGCTTGCCCGCGCGGGCCATGTGCCAAGCATCGATCCGGGTCTGCAGGTCATCCCGCTTGGCCAGAAGCGCGCGGTTTACCGGGGCGCAGCGCGCGACCAGCGCGGCAAACCCCTGCCAGAATGCCGCCGCATCCTGTCCCAGCGGCGTCACAACATCGCGCTCGATAAAGGCGGCAAGCGCCGCATCAACCTGAAGACCGCTCCGTTCAACCCGATCGCTCATAGTCCCTCACAGTACATGACGCCGGCGACGCAACAAGGCGTTCCGGCATGGGGTATCGTCGATTCCGGGGAGGAACGCGGCAAGCTATGCCGCAACCGCGAACAAATGGCAACCGGGCGCGCCTTCGCCGGGGGTTGGAGAGCCGCAATCGCTCAGCTAGACAGTTGCAGATGCAACCGCTCGCTCCTGCTGAACACACCTTGCTGGCCGCGCTCGATCCCGCCCCAATGCTGGGACAGGTGCAGGCGTGGAGCGCGCTCAACACCGGCACCGGCAACCTGGCAGGACTGGCCCAGCAGGCGCAGTTGCTGGGCGATGCCTTTGCGGCGCTCCCCGGCGAAGTGCGGCTTGAAGCCCCCGCCCCGGTCACCGCGATGGGCGCCGATGGCCATGAAACCGAGGTCGAATACGGCCAGCACCTGATCCTGTCAGTTCGCCCCCAAGCCCCGCGCCGATTCTTGCTGACGGGGCACATGGACACGGTGTTTCCCGCCGGCCATCCCTTTCAGCACCCGCAATGGCTCGACAGCGATACCCTGAACGGGCCGGGCGTGGCCGACATGAAGGGCGGAATCGCCGTAATCCTGGCCGCGTTGCTGGCCTTTGAAAGCGTCCCAGCGGCTGCCAGCGTCGGCTATGACGTGCTGATCAATTCGGACGAGGAAACCGGCAGCCTGTCTTCCGCCGCGCTGATCGCCCGGCTGGCGCGGGGCAAGACGGCGGCGTTGACCTATGAACCCTCGGCGCTTCCCGATGGCACCCTGGCAGGCGCGCGGGCGGGCAGCGGCAACTATTCGCTGGTCATCACTGGGCGTTCGGCGCACGCCGGGCGCAATCCGCACGAAGGCCGCAACGCCATCGTGGCAGCGGCGGCGCTGACCCTTGGACTCAAGGCGCTGGAGCGCGAGGGGCTGTCGGTCAACCCCGCGAAGATCGAAGGCGGCAGCGCCAACAACGTGGTGCCGGACCATGCCGTGCTGCGCTTCAACATCCGCCCGCGCGAAGTGGCCCTGGCCACGCTGTTCGATACCGAGATCGCCGCCCTGATCGCCCGGATCGAGCGCGAGCACGACGTTTCGATCCACCGCCACGGCGGGATCAGCCGCCCGCCCAAGCCGATCGATGCGCGGGCCGAAAAGCTGTTCGGAATCGTCGAGGAATGTTCGGCCCTGCTGGGCCAGCCGATCAGCCGCAAGGCCTCTGGCGGGGTTTGCGATGGCAACAACATCGCCGCCTGCGGCGTGCCCGTGGTTGATACCATGGGGGTGCGCGGCGGCGCGATCCATTCGCCCGACGAGTTCCTGATCGTCCCCAGCCTGGCCGAGCGCGCCGCCCTGTCCGCGCTGGTCCTCCACCGCCTAGCCACCGGAGCATCCCTGTGACCTTTCGTATCCGCGCGGCCACCCCGCACGATCTGCAGCACATCTACGAAATGGCCAAGCGCACCGGGGGCGGGTTCACCAACCTGCCGCCCGATCGCAACGCGCTGACCGCCAAGCTCGAACGCTCGGCAGCGGGCTTTGCCCGGCGCGAGGACACGCTGGATGATGACCTGTTCCTGTTCGTGCTGGAAAACACCGCCACCGGCGAAGTGCGCGGCACCTGCCAGGTGTTTTCGGCCGTCGGCCTGAAGTGGCCGTTCTACAGCTACCGGATCGGCGCGCTGACCCAGCACAGCACCGAACTGGCGCGCACTTTCCGGGCTGACATCCTCAACCTTTCCACCGACCTTGAAGGCGCAACCGAAGTGGGCGGGCTGTTCCTTCACCCGGGCGAACGTGCCGGCGGGCTCGGCATGCTGCTGGCGCGTAGCCGCTATCTGTTCATCCGCGCCCACCGCCCGCGCTTTGCCGACCGCACGCTTGCCGAACTGCGCGGCGTGATCGACGAAGCCGGCGCCTCGCCGTTCTGGGATGGGGTGGCCGGGCGGTTCTTCGGGATGCATTTCCAGGACGCCGACGAATTCAACGCCAAGCACGGCAACCAGTTCATCGCCGACCTGATGCCCAAGCACCCGGTCTATATCGCCATGCTGGGCGAACAGGCCCGCGCCGTGATCGGCATTCCCCATCCCACCGGCCGCGCGGCGATGCGGATGCTCGAAAACGAGGGCTTTGCCTGGGAGAAATACGTCGACATCTTCGACGGTGGCCCGACCATGACCGTGCGGACCGACCAGATCCGCTCGGTCCGCGAGGCCGAAGATGCCCGCGTGGTGGCCATCGACCCCGCGCTGGGCGAGCACAAGTCCGGCGAAAAGCGCCTGGTCGCGCTGGGCCGGCTCGAAGATTTCCGCTGCGCCTATGGTTTTGTCGAACAACGCGACGATGGCATCGCGCTCGATCCTGAATGCGCGCAGGTGCTGGGTATCGAACCCGGCCAGAGCGTGACCCACGTGGGGCGGTGGTGACCATGGCGTTGGTGGAAATCAACTTCGACGGGATCATCGGCCCGAGCCACAACTATGCCGGTCTGAGCCATGGCAACCTTGCCTCGGCCAGCCATGCGGGTGACGTTTCGCACCCCCGCGCCGCTGCGCTGCAAGGGCTGGCCAAGATGCGCCACAATCTGGCGCTGGGTCTGGCGCAGGGCTTCCTCTTGCCCCTGCCCCGCCCCAATGCCGCGTTTCTCGCTGCACTGGGCGCTGAGGACGGCTCCGACCGCCGGCTGCTTGCCGCGGCCTGGTCAGCCAGTTCAATGTGGACCGCCAATGCCGCCACCGTCTCGCCCGCCAGCGATACCGCCGATGGGCGCTGCCACCTGACCGCGGCCAACCTCGTCACCATGCCGCACCGTTCGCAGGAATGGCCCGACACCCTGCGGCAATTGCGCGTGGCTTTTGCCGACCCCGCCCATTTCGCGCTGCACGATGCCGTGCCGCCCTGTTTCGGCGATGAAGGGGCGGCCAACCACATGCGGATGTGCGCGCAGCACGGCGCTGCGGGGATCGAGATCTTCGTCTATGGCACAAGCGGCGGCGCGTTCCCCGCGCGCCAGCACCAACAGGCCAGCCGCGCGGTGGCCCGCCTCCACGGCCTCGATCCGGCGCGCACGCTGTTCGTCGAACAATCGGGCGAGGCGATTGCCGCCGGGGCGTTCCACAACGATGTGGTCGCCGTGGCCAACGAACGGGTGCTGTTCACCCACGAACTGGCCTTTGCCGATCCCGAGGGCACTTATGCCGCGATCCGCGCCGCCCTGCCCGAGGCCGAGATCGTGGTGGTCCCGGCCGATGCCGTCAGCCTGGCCGATGCGATCAAGTCTTACCTGTTCAACGCCCAGCTGCTGACGCTGCCATCGGGCGAAATGGGCCTGGTGATCCCGCTTGAGGCGTGGGACCATCCGCGCGTGCGCGCCTGGCTGGATGCCATGCTGGCCAGCAACGGCCCGATCCGCCGGGTGCTTCCGGTCGACGTGCGCCAATCGATGGCCAATGGCGGCGGTCCGGCCTGCCTGCGCCTGCGGGTGGTGGCCGATCCGGCTACGATCGATCCGCGCTTCCTGCTCGATGAAGACAAGGCCGCCCGGATCGAGGCGGTGATCGCGGCCCATTGGCCCGAGGCAATTGCGCCGGATGACCTTGGCACCCCGGCGCTGCGCGATGCGGTGATCGCCGCGCGGATAGCCTTGCTGAAAGAGCTGGATCTGGCCGAACTGGCCTAAGTCCCGTGTCGGGACGCTTTACATGCCGGATCGGGATTAACTAGTACTTGCGCGTAGATACGCCGTTGGCATGATGGTTGCTGTGATCCGCATTAAGCAATGCGAGTTGGCAGTCAGAGGAAACCATGTTGCGCAAGTTCGGCCGCCTGTTTGTCATCAAGACGCCGATCGAGGCCTACATGATCATCTATGCGCTCGCGCTCGGCGCGGTTGAGCGCGGCACCATCTACCTGCACCGCTTTCCCGGGATGGGCGGGCGGCTGCTGTTCGTGGCCTGTACGGCAGCGGTGTTCATGGCAGGGGGCAAGATCCTCGACTGCCTGCGCCACGAACAGCGGCTTGCCGATCTGGCCAAGTGACAGAGGGGGGATAGGTGGGGTGGTTCTGTTGCTAGGCCCACCCCGAGCCCCCGGTATCCGTTCTGTTGCCCGGTCGGTCCAACCGCGCTTTTGCTTTGTAAGATCAGGCCGTTAGGCCATCAGGTTACGCAGCGAGAGCGAGTGCTTCGTTGTCGTTGGCACTTGTGAGTTTTGAGCCTTGAACGGGTTACTCAGCCCGGGTGAAAACAACGCTTTTCAA
>JAYSCF010000146.1:0-5246 GCA_041915005.1 Novosphingobium sp. | reverse complement strand
GAGTTCCTTGGTCCACAGCGCCTTGCCGCCGATTTCGGCCAGCGGGCGGTCCTGGATCTTGTCGCCGCTGGCGGTCACCGGGACGATCTCGATCGTCAGGCCGGGATGGGCGGCCAGCAGCCGGTCGCGGGCCTCTTCGGCCTGGGCCATGGCGAGCGGGGAGCGGCGCGTGCCAAGGCGCAAGGTCTGGTTCAGCGGGGCACGGGAATGTGGACTCGGGGACATGGCCGCTTGTGCTAGTCGCCAATGTCAGTAAGTGGAAGCCGCGATGGGGATTGTCCTCGGAATTGAATCGTCCTGCGACGAAACGGCAGCCGCGCTGGTCGACAGTGAGCGGCGCATTCTTGCGCAGCGCATCGCCTCGCAGGATGAGGCCCACCGGCCCTATGGCGGGGTCGTTCCCGAAATTGCCGCCCGCGCTCATGCCGAACGGCTTGCACCCCTGATCGAAGCCACGCTGGCCGATGCGGGGATGACGCTGGCCGATGTCGATGCGATTGCCGCCACCGCCGGGCCGGGCCTGATCGGCGGGGTGATGGTCGGACTAGTCACGGCCAAGGCGCTGGCCATGGCGGCGGACAAGCCGCTGATCGCGGTCAACCATCTTGAAGGCCATGCGCTGTCGCCGCGGCTGGCCGATGCCGGTCTTGCCTATCCCTACCTGCTGCTGCTGGTATCGGGCGGGCATTGCCAGGTGCTGCTGGTCGAAGGGGTGGGGCGCTTTTCCCGGCTTGCCACCACGATCGACGATGCGCTGGGCGAAGCCTTTGACAAGACCGCCAAGATCCTGGGGCTGGGCTATCCCGGCGGCCCGGCGGTGGAGCGCCTGGCGAGCGAAGGGAACGCCCGCGCAGTGCCGCTGCCGCGGCCGCTGGTGGGCAGCGGCGAGCCGCATTTTTCCTTCGCGGGCCTCAAAAGCGCGGTGCTGCGCGCGCATCAGGCCGGGCAGCACAGCAAGGCCGATCTGGCCGCTTCGTTCCAGCAAGCCGCGATCGACTGCGTGATCGACCGCACGCGGATCGCGCTCAAGTCTACCTCGGGGGTAAGCGCGCTGGTCGTTGCCGGCGGGGTTGCGGCCAATCAGGCGATGCGCGCGGCGCTTGAAGCCCTGGCGGGGGAATTTGATCTGCCCTTCGTCGCCCCGCCGCTGGCGCTGTGTACCGATAATGCGGCGATGATCGCCTGGGTGGGGGTGGAGCGGCTGGGCCAGTCCGACCCGCTCGATTTCGCCGCGCGCCCGCGCTGGCCGCTCGATCCCGAGGCCCAGCCGGTGCGCGGAGCAGGAGTTAAAGCATGAGCAGCGCGACTATCGGGGTGATCGGGGCCGGGGCCTGGGGAACGGCGCTGGCGCAGAGCCTGGCCAGCGATGGCAGCCAGGTGCTGGTCTGGGCGCGCGAGGCCGAACTGGTTGATGAAATCAACACCCGGCATAGCAACAGCCTGTTCCTGCCAAGCGCCAAATTGGCTGACAGTGTTTCTGCAACGAACCAAATTGGTGATCTGGCAGGCCTGCCGGTGCTGCTGGTGGTCTGCCCGGCGCAGCATCTGGCCCGCGTGCTGGGCGATCTGCCCGACAAGCCGCGTGATCTGGTGCTATGCGCCAAGGGGATCGAGGCGGGTTCGGGCCGCCTGATGGGCGCTGTGGCAGCCGAGGCGGCGCCTTCTGCAGCCCTGGCGGTGCTGTCGGGCCCGACCTTTGCGCATGAGGTGGCCGCCGGGCTGCCCACCGCGGTCACGCTCGCCTGTTCGGGCGGGGCGGCGCAGTGGGACCGGCTGGCCCCGGTGATTTCGCGCCCCGCGCTGCGGCCCTACTATTCGGATGACGTGATCGGCGCCGAAATCGGCGGTTCGGTCAAGAACGTGCTGGCGATCGCCTGCGGCGTGGTCGAAGGGCTGGGGCTGGGGCAGAATGCCCGTGCCGCCCTGATCGCGCGCGGCTATGCCGAAATGGTCCGGTTTGGCCTGGCGCGCGGCGCACGGGCCGAAACCCTGGCCGGTCTGTGCGGTATGGGCGATCTGGTGCTGACCTGTTCGTCCACCTCCAGCCGCAACTTCTCGCTCGGCAAGGCGCTGGGCGAAGGCTTGAGCGCGGCAGAGGCGCTGGCCGGCAAGAACAGCGTGGCCGAAGGCGCGCATACCGCGCCGGTGCTGGCTGATCTCGCCCGGCGTGAAGGCATTGCCATGCCGATTGTCGATGCGGTTTGCCGCCTGCTGGCCGGTGAAGCCCCGGCGCGCGCGGTGGTCGCACAGTTGCTCGCCCGTCCGCTGCGTCCGGAGCAGGAAGCCCCGGTGTGAGCGACGCTGCGCAGCAGGATATCCAGGCGCTGGCCAAGGGCGGGCGCACCAATGTGCTGGGGTTCGTGATCCGCCTTGCGGCCACGGCGCCGTTCCTGATCATTGCCAGCCGGATGTATGGGGCCGAGGCATTGGGCCGCTTCGCTTCGGCCACGGTGATGGTCGAACTGGTCGGGCAGCTTTGCACCCTGGGGCAAAAGCGCGGCCTGGCGCAGCGTCTGGCGCTGGATGGGGACCATCCCAGTCACAGCGTGGCCGATGCGCTGAGCCTTTCGGCGCTGCTGGCGCTGGCCGCCGGTGCGCTGCTCTATGCCGTGCCGTGGTTGCTCTATCCCAATGGCACCTACACCGAGATCGATCGCCTGCTGATGCTCGCGATCCTGCCCACCAGCATGACCGATATCGCGCTGGCGGCGCTGGCCTATCGCTATGACGTGGCGACATCGGTGCGTGCGCGCGCAGTGGTCGAACCATGGACCCTGTCGATCGCAGCCGTGGCGCTGTTCTTCCTTGATCGGGCCAGCGGGCTGTCGGGTTCCTATCTGATCTCGCGCTATGCCACAGCGCTGGCGGCGCTCTGGCCGCTCTATCGCAGCTATGGCCTGCCCCGGCAGTGGCGCCCGCATCCGCTGCGGCTGTGGCGGCTGTCGCTCGCCAATCTGCCGCTGGCGGCGGCCGACGCGGTTGAATGGGGCACGCGCAAGCTGGACATCTTCATCCTGCGCTTCTTCGCCGGCGAAGAAGCGCTGGGGGTCTATTACTTCGCCCAGCAGGTCGCCACCCTGCCGCAGAAGCTCAAGACCAGCTTCGAGCCGATCCTTGGCCCGGTGATCACCCGCAATCTCAAGGAAGGCAATCTGGCCGCGATCGCGGCGCAGGTCCGCCAGGTGGGTTTCTGGATCACGGCTGCCCAGGCGGGCATTGCCCTGGCCCTGGCGATCCCGGGCGAAGCCGTGATGGGGCTGGGCGGGGCCGATTTCGTGGGCGGCACGGGCGCGCTCGCTTTCCTGTTGCTGGCCGAAGTGGTGGCCGCCACCGCCGTGGTGAGCGAAGCCGCGCTGGTCTATGTCGCGCGGCTGCGCAACCTCTGGATTTCGCTGTTCACCATCGCCCTGCAGGCGGTGTTGACCGTGGCCGGGATCGAACTGGTCAAGCATTTCGGGCTCAACCAGAATTACCGCGCAGCAGCGGCTGCAGGGGCGCTGATGCTGGCGCTGGGATCGGCTTCGCTGATCAAGGCCGGGTTGCTGGCGCGGATATTGCAGCATCCGGTTGGCAACTGGCGCTGGGCGCTGGTCTGGGCCGTGATTCCCGCCGGCGCGCTGGGCTGGGCAACCACCCGCTTCCTGCCGCAATGGGCTGAATTGCTGATCGGGATTCCGGCCATGCTCGGGATCTATTGCTGGGTGATCTGGCATCGCGGCTTCGGACCGGAAGACCGGGTGCTGTTCCGCCGCAACGTCGCCAAGAGCGAGGTCTAGCCGTGCGGCGCTCCACCCTGGTGCTGGCGCTGGGCGGGGGCCTGCTTGGCGGGTTGCTGGTGCTGGCCGGGGTGCAGACCATCCGCGCGGGCGGCCTGCACCGCGAAACCCGCACCGCCGAGGTTCCCGCCGCCCTGCACTGCAAGAGCGCGGTGGAAGGCATTCTCAAGACCCGCACCTTGCGCTTCGAGGAAGGCAGCGCCGCGCTCGATCCGGCCAGCCTTGCCCTGCTCGATGAAGTGGCCGCTGCGCTGCGGCCCTGCGCCGGGGGGCGGATTGCGATTACCGGGCACACCGATGCCCAGGGCGATGAAGCGGCCAATGTTGCGCTCAGCCTTGAACGCGCGCGGACCGTGCGCGAGGCGCTGGTGGCGCGCGGCATTGCGCGGGGCGATCTGCGCGCGCGCGGGCTGGGCTCGGCCGAGCCGGTTGCCGGGCTCGATCCGGCCGATCCCGCCAACCGGCGGATCGAATTTGCGGTGCTGACCCCGGCCCGGATCCAGCCGACCCCGATCGATACGCCAGTGGCGGATTGACGGCGGGATTGTTACTTCGGGCTTGAAATCCGCGCGCGATTGGGGCTTTCCATCGCCGCTACCTGCAACGGGAAACAACAGCGATGATCGATTTCAGCCAACCCAATACCCTGGTCCTTGCCGCCGTGGTGGTGGCCGTCCTGCTGGTGGGCTGGTGGCTGCTGCGCCGCGGCAGCAACGCCCCGCGCCGCGAACGCCGCCCCGATGTGCTGGATGAAGGCCAGGCCCCGGCCCAGCGCAACCAGGCGCTGATCGATTCCGCGCCGGCGGCCACGATCACCCCGCCGCCGCTGTCCGGCGCAATGGCCGGGCTGGGCGAAGTGGTGGCCGTTGCCGCGCAGGACGAGATCGAGGAACTGGCCGCCCAGCCGGCACCCGAACCGGCCGCGCCCACGCCCACGCCCACGGCTGCCGCTGCTGCGGCCGAGGGCGATGACCTCTCGAAGATCAAGGGCCTCGGCCCCAAGCTGCGCGCGCTGCTGCCGACGCTGGGGATCACCAGCTATGCCCAGATCGCCGCGCTGAGCGAGGCAGATCTCGATGCGCTCGATGCCAAGCTCGGCACCTTCGCCGGCCGCCCGCGCCGCGACAATTGGGTCGAACAGGCCAAGTTCCTTGCCGCAGGCGATACCGCGGGATTTGAAGGGCAGTTCGGGAAGCTCTGACCGGCGGGCCTAGCGCCCCCACTTCTGCTGTTTCTTGCCGAACCGGGTCTTGCGGGTGCCGGGTTTGCCTTCGTTGCTGCGGCCCACGATTGGCGCCTTGCGATCGCCTTCGGGGAGGCCGAGTTCGGTGGCTTCGAGCCGCCGGATCTCGTCGCGCAGGCGGCCGGCTTCCTCGAATTCGAGGTCGGCTGCGGCGGTGCGCATCCGGCCTTCGAGTTCCTCGATATAGGCGCGCAGGTTGTGCCCGACGAGATTGTTGCGCTCGTCGT
>JAYSCF010000145.1:0-5257 GCA_041915005.1 Novosphingobium sp. | reverse complement strand
TCGGCCTCAACGTGATCCAGGGCGCGCGGCTGGCCGGAGCGAACAAGATCATCGGCGTCGACATCAACCCCGATCGCGAGGAATGGGGCCGGCGCTTCGGCATGACCGACTTCCTCAACACCAAGGGCATGAGCCGCGAGGACATCGTCGCCAAGATCGTGCTGATGACCGATGGCGGCGCGGACTACACCTTCGATGCCACCGGCAACACCGAAGTGATGCGCACCGCGCTGGAAGCCTGCCACCGCGGCTGGGGCACCTCGATCATCATCGGCGTCGCCGAAGCCGGCAAGGAAATCGCCACCCGTCCGTTCCAGCTGGTAACGGGCCGCAACTGGCGCGGAACCGCGTTCGGCGGGGCCAAGGGCCGCACCGACGTGCCCAAGATCGTCGACATGTACATGGCCGGCAAGATCGAGATCGACCCCATGATCACCCACGTCATGGGCCTTGAAGACATCAACACCGCCTTCGACCTGATGCACGCCGGCAAATCGATCCGTTCGGTCGTGGTATTCTGATTTCACACGGGAGAGAGTTTCAATGTTTACCCATATCTGCATTTCCGCCCAGGATCTGGCCGCTTCGAAGGCCTTCTATGATGCCGCGCTTGGCGCGCTGGGCGTGGCCAGCATCGGCCAGGTCAATGACCGCACCTGCGTCTATGCCACCGAAACCGGCAAGCTGCTGGTGATGACCCCGGCCGACGGCAACACCGCGACCTTCGCCAATGGCGGCACCATCGGCTTTGCCGCTGCCGACGCGGCTGCGGTCGATGCGTTCCACGCCGCGGGTCTGGCTGCCGGCGGCGCCGACGAAGGCGCGCCGGGCAAGCGCCCGAACGCTCCGGGCAATGCCTATGGCGCCTACCTGCGCGATCCGGTTGGCAACAAGATCTGCGCCTTCTGCCAGCTGCCCGGCTAAGGACGCATAGCAGACATGGAACAGGTCAGCGCCAACCGCAGCCACGGCGGCACGCAAGGGGTCTACACCCACCAGAGCAAGGTCACCGGCACGCCGATGACCTTCTCGGTCTTCGTGCCCGATCATGCAGAAGGCACGAAGCTGCCGGTGCTGTGGTATCTTTCGGGGCTGACCTGCACCCATGCCAATGTAACCGAGAAGGGCGAATTCCGGCAGGCTTGCGCCGAAGCCGGGATCGTCCTGATCGCCCCCGACACGTCCCCGCGCGGGGACGCTGTGCCCGATGACGAAGGCTATGACTTCGGCAAGGGCGCGGGCTTTTACGTCGATGCGACGCAGGCTCCGTGGGCGGCGCATTTCAAGATGCGCAGCTACATCGAACAGGAACTGCCCGCCCTGGTGGCGCAGCACTTCCCGCTCGACATGACGCGCCAGGGGATCACCGGCCATTCGAT
The DNA here is from genome assembly GCA_041915005.1 of Novosphingobium sp. Lineage (GTDB taxonomy): Bacteria > Pseudomonadota > Alphaproteobacteria > Sphingomonadales > Sphingomonadaceae > Novosphingobium. The sequence goes on along the minus strand of JAYSCF010000145.1, from coordinate 3,878 downwards.
GGGCGGCCACGGCGCGCTGACCATCGGCCTCAGGAATCCGGACCGCTTCCGCTCGGTCAGCGCCTTTTCGCCGATCGTCAGCCCCTTGAACTGCCCCTGGGGCGAAAAGGCGCTGGGCGGCTATCTCGGCGCGGACAAGGCCGCCTGGCGCGACTATGATGCCTGCGCGCTGATCGAGGATGGCGCCCGCCTGCCCGACCTGCTGGTCGATCAGGGCGAGGCCGACAATTTCCTCCACGAACAGCTCAAGACCGGGCTGCTGGCGATGGCATGCAAGAAGGCGGGCATCCCGGCAACGATCCGGATGCAGCCTGGCTATGACCATTCCTATTACTTTATTTCGACCTTCATGGCCGAACACGTGCACTGGCACGCGGCGCGCCTGAAGGCATGACCCCGTCCGAGCGCCTCGACGCGATCATCGCCGAATACGCCAAGGTCGAAGGCGCGCTGCTGCCGCTGCTGCATGACTTGCAAGCCGCGTTCGGCTGTGTCGACGCCCAGGCGGAGGCCGCGATTGCGGCAGCGCTCAACCTCAGCCGTGCCGAAGTCCACGGCGTGGTCAGCTTCTACCACGATTTCACGCCCGCCGCCGATCCGCGCCCCTGTATTGAGCTGTGCCGCGCCGAGGCCTGCCAGGCGCGCGGGGTCGATGCCTTGGTCGCAGCGGCCAAGGCCGCCGCAGGTGAGCGGGTCAAGATCAAGACCGTCTACTGCCTTGGCCTGTGCAGCGCAGGACCGGCCGCGCGGGTGGGCGACAGGCTCCACGCCCGGCTTGATGAAGACGCCCTCGTAGAGCTGGTGAAGTCGCTATGACTGTCGTGCGCATATCGGATGACGCGCTGGCGCTGGCCTGCGGTGCGGACGGCGTTGCGGCCGCGTTTGAGGCCGCCGGCTGCACTGTCGAGCGCACATCTTCGTGGGGGATGCACTGGCTGGAACCGCTGGTGGAAATCGGCGGACAGGGCTTTGGCCCGGCAACACCAGGCGATGTCGCCGCGATCCTTGATGGCACTTCGCCCAAGGCGATCGGGCCGATCGCCGAGCATCCGTTTATCGCGCCCCAGCAGCGGCTGACCTTCGCCCGCGCCGGGCGCACGCGCCCGCTCAGCCTTGAGGACTATCAGGCCACCGGCGGCTGGGCAGGCCTGACCCGTGCGCGCGGCATGACCGGCGCCAAAGTGGTCGAGGAAGTGCTGATTTCAGGCCTGCGCGGCCGGGGCGGCGCGGGCTTTCCCGCCGGGATCAAGTGGCGCACCGTCGCCGAGGCCGAGGCCCCGCGCAAATTCGTCGTCTGCAACGCCGACGAAGGCGACAGCGGCACCTTCGCCGACCGGATGCTGATGGAAGGCGATCCCTTCCAGCTGATCGAAGGCATGGCGATCGCCGCCCATGCGGTGGGCGCGGGCCACGGCTATATCTACGTGCGCAGCGAATATCCGCGCGCCATCGCCAAGCTGCGCGCGGCGATCAATCTGGCGGCCGAGCATATCGCGCCGTTCAGCCTCGAAGTCCGCGTCGGCGCCGGAGCCTATGTCTGCGGCGAGGAAACCTCGCTCCTGAACTCGATCGAAGGCAAGCGCGGCGAAGTGCGCGCGAAGCCGCCGCTGCCCGCGCTGAAGGGCCTGTTCGGCTGCCCGACCGTGGTCAACAACGTGCTGACCCTGGCGGCGATCCCGCACATCCTGACCGAAGGCGGAGCCTCGCTGTACGAAAGCCTGGGGATCGACCGCTCCAAGGGAACGATGCCGATCCAATTGGCCGGCAACATCAAGCACGGCGGGCTCTATGAAACCGCCTTCGGGATCAGCCTGGACCAATTGGTGAACCAGATCGGCGGCGGCACGGCATCGGGTCGTCCGGTCAAAGCCGTGCAGGTTGGCGGGCCGCTGGGGGCCTATATCCCGCCCAGCCAGTTCCACCTGCCGTTCGACTACGAAGCCTATGCGGGCGCCGATGCCCTGATCGGCCATGGCGGGATCACCGTGTTCGACGACACCGCCGACATGGGCGCCATGGCGCGCTTTGCCTTTGAATTCTGCGCCGCGGAAAGCTGCGGCAAGTGCACCCCGTGCCGGATCGGCTCCACCAGGGGCGTCGAACTGATCGACCGGATCCGCGGCGGCGGCAAGCAGGCGGCCGATGCGGTCGAAACGCTGCCCCAGATGCACAACGCCCGCAAGGCCGGGCGCAGCCGCGACGAAGAGCTGCAGCTGCTCGAAGACCTCGCCGAAACGATGAAATTCGGTTCGCTCTGTGCGCTCGGCGGGTTCACCCCCTATCCGGTGATGAGCGCCCTGAAGCACTGGCCCGAGGACTTTGAGGCATGATCCTGGGCTGCGTCCTGGCTGGCGGACAATCGACCCGCTTCGGCAGCGACAAGGCGCTGGCCGAACTTGGCGGCCACTCGCTGCTGGCCCGCGCGGTCGATGCCCTGTCCGGCTGGTGCGAACAGGTGGTCGTGGTCGGGCGCGAGGAAGCCCCCGCCCCGACCCTGCCCGACTGGCCGCGCGCCGGCATGGGCCCGCTCGGCGGGATCGCCGCCGCGCTGCACCTGGCGGCCGACGAAGGCTATGATGCCGTGCTGACCTGCGGCGTCGATTCGGCCGACCTGCCCGAAGACCTGCTCGACCAATTGGGCGCAGCCCCGGCCTATGTCGCCGACCAGCCGGTGATCGCGCTCTGGCCGGTCAGCGCCTCGGCGGCGGTCGATGCGATCCTGGAAGGGGCAGGCAAGCACTCCCTGCGTGCACTGGCCGAACGGACTGGCGCAAGGGCGGTGCAGCTGCGTTGCAATCCTGCTAATATCAACACACCGGCAGACCTTGCCGAGGCGGAGAAACGCCGTGGGCTATGAACCGCAAGCCGATTTCGGCACGCCCGAAGTCCATTCGGACGTTGCCGTCACCCTGACCATCGACGGGCGGCAGGTTACCGTGCCTGCCGGCACCAGCGTGATGCGCGCGGCGGGCAGCTGCGGCGGCGCGATCCCCAGCCTTTGCGCCACCGACAACATCGAAGCCTTCGGCTCGTGCCGGATGTGCCTGGTCGAGATCGAGGGTGCGCGCGGGCTTCCCGCCAGCTGCACCACCCCGGTGGCCGAAGGCATGGTGGTGCGCACCCAGACCGAACGGCTCGCCCGCGTGCGCAAGGGGGTGATGGAACTCTACATCTCCGACCATCCGCTCGATTGCCTGACCTGCAGCGCCAACAACGATTGCGAATTGCAGGACACCGCCGCCGAAGTGGGCCTGCGCGACGTGCGCTATGGCTATGACGGGGCGAACCATCTGGGCGCCGCGATCGACAGCTCGAACCCCTATTTCGATTTCGATCCCAGCAAATGCATCGCCTGTTCGCGCTGCGTGCGTGCCTGTGATGAAGTGCAGGGCACACTGGCCCTGACCATCGACGGGCGCGGCTTTGCTTCCAAGGTCAGTGCGGGTCAGACTGGCGACAACTTCCTGTCGAGCGAATGCGTTTCGTGCGGGGCCTGCGTGGCCGCCTGCCCGACCGCGACCTTGCAGGAAAAGGCCGTGAAGGAGCTTGGCAAGCCCGAGCGCGCGGTGATCACCACCTGCGCCTATTGCGGGGTAGGCTGCACGTTCCGCGCCGAAATGAAGGGGCAGCAGCTGGTCCGCATGGTGCCGTGGAAGGACGGCAAGGCCAATCGCGGCCACTCCTGCGTCAAGGGACGGTTTGCCTGGGGCTATGCCAACCACCAGGACCGCATCCTTTCGCCCATGATCCGCGAGCGGGTCGAGGATCCCTGGCGCGAAGTCAGCTGGGACGAGGCGCTGGAATTCACAGCCGGCAAGCTGAAGGCGATCAAGGCGCAATATGGCGCGCGGGCGCTGGGCGGGATCACCTCCAGCCGC
>JAYSCF010000144.1:0-5277 GCA_041915005.1 Novosphingobium sp. | reverse complement strand
ACAACGCCAACCGCGCCCTGGTCGAAGGCAAGCGGATCGTGCTGATCGACGATTCGATCGTGCGCGGCACCACGTCGATGAAGATCGTGCAGATGATGCGCGATGCCGGCGCGGCCGAAGTGCACATGCGCATCGCCAGCCCGCCGACCAGCCATTCGTGCTTCTACGGCGTCGACACGCCCGAGCGCGACAAGCTGCTGGCCGCGCGGATGGACGTGGCGCAGATGACCGATTTCATCCACGCCGACAGCCTGGCCTTCGTCTCGATCGACGGGCTTTACCGCGCGGTGGGCGAAAAGGGCCGCAACCCGGCCTGCCCGCAGCACTGCGACGCCTGCTTCTCGGGCGAATACCCGACCAGCCTGACCGACCTGTCCGATCGCAAGGCCAAGTCTGATCAGCTTTCGCTGCCGGTGGACAAGGTCGCGTGAGCCGCTTTTCCGGGCAAGTCGCGCTGGTTACCGGCGCCAGTCGGGGCATTGGCGCGGCCACCGCACAGGCGCTCGCCGCCGATGGCGCGCACGTGGTGATGACCGGGCGCGACACCAAGGCGCTCGAAACGGTTGAACAGGCGATCTTCGATGCCGGCGGCGCGGCGACCATCGCCCCGGTCGATCTGGCGGACGCCGATGGCATTGCCCGGCTTGCCAATGCCGTGGCCGAACGCTGGGGCAAGCTTGACATCCTGGTCCATGCCGCTGCGATCCTGCCGCAACTGACCGCCGTGGCCGATATCGACCAGGTTGCCTTTACCAAGGCGATCACGGCCAACACGCTGGCCACTCAGGCGCTGATCGCGCGGTTCGATCCGCTGCTGCGCAAGAGCCCGGATGCTCGGCTGGTCTATTTCACCACCAGCGTTGCTACCGCGCCGCGCGCCTATTGGGGCGCCTATGCCGCCAGCAAGGCCGCCGCCGAAGTGCTGGTCGATTGCTATGCGCAGGAAGTGCGCAACATCACCAAGGTGCGCGTCGCGATCGTCGATCCGGGCGCAACCCGCACCGCGATGCGCGCCCGCGCCTATCCGGGCGAAGACCCCAATTCGGTCAAGCTGCCCGAAGTGGTCGCCGCACGGATTGCCGATCTTGTTGGTGAACAATTCGCCAGCCCGCACCGCGAACGGGTTAACCAGCCCTCATAAGCCTCGGGCAAGGCTTGTGCTCCATCCTTCGCAGTGTCTGCCGGTGCGGCATGGCACAAGGAGGTATTGGCGATGGGCGATTTTCGGCTCGCACCCAGCGATCCCTATTTCACCGCCGCGCAGGAAGATCGCTGTGCGCCGCGGACCCGGCTGGCGATCCCGGCAACCTTGCGGATGGCCGGTGGGCGCGGTTTTCAAACCATGGTCCACGATCTCTCGCTCAGCGGATTTGGCGCCGCCTCGATCAGCCGCGCATCGCCGCGCACGATCTGCTGGCTAACGTTGCCGGGGCTGGAATCGCTGCAGGGCGAAGTGGTCTGGTGGGAAAACAGCCAGATCGGCTGCGCCTTTGCGCAATTGCTCAGCCCGATCGTCCATGATGCAATCCTCGCGCGCTGGCAGGCCAGCCATCCGCCAGCGCAGGATTGAAGTCAGCGGGTCATTGCCTCGAACACCAGCGGGCTGAGCGGGCGCAGGAATTCGCAACCGAATTCGAACTCCTCCACCCAGGCCACCCGCGCCTCGATCGCCTCGATCGAAGGCAGCTTGATCCAGAAGCGATCGCCGGCGCGAACCAGGAACACCCCCTGCACCCGCGCACCGTGTGGTGAAAGGTCCACCAACTTGATGGTCGCGCGCTTGGTCCCGGCGCGAAATTGCACCGTGGCTTCGAATTGCTTGCGGTCGGTCTTGCGTCCGCCCGTCGACTGGAAATCCGGTTCTTGTCCCATGATCGCACCATCGCGCGGCTGTTTTCTAGACCGGTAGTCTGCCAAAGGCAGGTAAACGGGGCGTTAAGCCCTGCGCGGTGCTAGTTGGCCGCGGCGATCCGCTGCAACAGGCTGTCAACCGCGCCCAGCGCGCTGGTCCCATCCGGCACGTCGTTGGCCAGAACCGAAAAGGTCAGTTCGCGTCCGCTTGCCGCGCGCAGATAGCCCGAAAGCGCGGTGCCGCCGTTGATCGTCCCGGTCTTGGCCCAGATCCGGCCTTGGAGCGCAGTCCCCGCGAACCGGCGCGCCAGGGTGCCGTCCACCCCGCCAACCGGCAGCGAAGCCCGCCAGGCTGGCCCCCACGGCTGCCCCGCGCCCCAGCGCAGCAGGCTGACCACCGTGCGCGGCGATACGCGGTTGTAGGTCGACATCCCCGCCCCATCGGCAAGGTCATAGCTGCTGCGCGGCGCGCCCAGCGCTGCGACCACCGCGCCCACTGCCTCGGCGGACCGCGCTTCTGATGCAGCGCCTGCAGCCGCGCCCAGCCGCCGGAACAGGATCTGGGCGTGAAGGTTCTGGCTGTGCTTGTTGATCGTCACCACATCGTCTGCCAGCGGCGGCGGGACCAGCCGGGCGAGCGGCGCCAAGGCCGCGCCAATGGACTGAGGAGCAGCCCCCGCCTGGGCAGTTTCGCGCGGGCCATCGCCGGGGCCGGGCGCACGGTGAACGGCGCGCGCGGTGCCGGTCACCTCCACCCCGCGGGCCTCCAGCATGGTTTTGAGCGCCGCGGCCGCAAAATGGGCCGGATCATCGATCCCGATGACATCGCGCCAGCCCTTGGCATCAAGCGGAATGTCCCCGCGCAGCCGCAATTCCTGGCCATTGACCTCGTGCTCGGCCACCAGGGTCAGCCGTCCGCCGGCGGGCACGGTCACCGCCTCGTTACGCAACCGGTAATAGGGCGCGGCCACCACGATCGGCGCCTGCCCGACTGCGCCGGGGCGAACCGCCACGACCAGCCGGTTGTCGTCCAAGGTCAGGGCCGAAATTGCCGTGCCGCTTTCGCGGCCGATGTTGTTCCAGCTCATCCCCACCGGCCAGCGCTGATCGGGCCAGATGCTGTCATCGCCGATCACATCGCCCACGCGGCGGGTTCGCGCGGCCACGGCATCGGCCAGCACCGCCAGGCAATCAGTCTTGCAATCGGGCGCGGATGACAGCCGGGCATCCCCGCCGCCGATCAGCCAGACATCCCCGCCATCGCCCGCACTCAGCGCCACCCGCGCCCCGCCGGCCGCATCGGGCCGGTCCATATCGGGCAGCAAGGCATAGGCCGCCGCGGTGGTGAACAGCTTGGTGTTGGATGCCGGCACGAACCGCGCATCGGGATTGATCGCCAGCACTTCGCGCCCGGCATCATCGACCACCAGCACACCAAGCCGCGCGCCCTGCGGCACGCTGGCAAGCGCTGCATCGACCTGTTGTGCCAGCGGGGACTGGGCCAGCGCCGGTGCGGCAATCAGCAGGGAAAGCGAAATCAGCGGGCGGATCAGCATGATGCCACAGTGCCTTGGCGCTCAGCGCAAGTCCACCACCTCGACCGCCGGCAGCGGTCCGCCGCCCGGCTGCTCAGCCCAGTGGAGGGCGTTGAGCACCCCGCCATCGGTGCGCAGCTGCGCAACCCGGGCCAGATCGACCTCGCCCAGCACCCACTGCGCTGCGTCCATTTGACCCAGCGCCACCACCCCATCGTCGGGAAAGCCGCGATCGGGCGGGCCATAGATCGCGGCGGCCCCGCGATTGGCATCGACCGCCGGGGACCAGGTGGCCGTCCCCACGGTCGGGCTGTGGACCGCATAGCACTGCCCTTCGAGCGCCCGCGCCTGCGCGCCCAATCGCACCCGCCAGTAACCCAGCGCCGCTTCGGTGCAGGACGGGACCAGCAGCAATTCCATCCCCGCCTCGACCAGCGCGCGGGCAAGCAGCGGAAATTCACTGTCATAGCAGATCGTTATCCCGATCTTTCCGAGCACGGTCTCGAACAGGCGCAGCGGGCTGCCGCCGCTTACCCCCCATTCCTCGCGCTCTAAGCGGGTCATGATCAGCTTGTCCTGCACGCCCACCTTGCCGCCCGGCGTGAACAGCCGCGCACGGTTGACATAGGCCCCGTCAGCGCGCTGGAACGGCGCGCTTGCTGCCAGGATGTGCATGCCGGTGCGCGCGGCAAGATCGGCATGCAGCGCATCAACGCGCGGCAACACTGCGGTCACGCTGGCCAGCGACCCGGCCAGATCGCCCATCGTTGCCGGATCGAGCGAGGCCAGTTCCATCGCGCCATATTCGGGAAACACCGCCAGCGCCGCGCCGCCAGCGGCGGCTTCGGCCACCCAGCGGGTCAGCTTGGCCTCGTAGGCTGACCAGTCGGCCAGCGCCTCGATCGGATACTGGGCAGCAGCGATGGTAAAGCGGGTCATAGGGCGCGCATCCAGTATTGCATCAGCTTGGGGCTTTCTTCGGCCTCGCCGTGTTCGGCCCAGCTGAACGTGCCGGTGAGCCCTGCAACCGGGGTATAACCGCGCTGCATCCAGAATGCATCGAGCGGGGTGTAGCCTGCCGGGCGGGCCGGATGATCATCGCCGCGCACCACCGCGCAAAAACTGGCATGGCTGGCGCCCCAGGCCCGCGCCGCGGCTTCGCGCTGGTCGAAAAAGGCGTGGCCGACGCCTTGCCCGCGATAGTCAGGCAGCAGCACGCTTTCGCCGAAATAGAACAGGCCCGCCGGATCGATGCCGGCGCGCACGAAGGGCTCGCGGATATAGGCATCCTGGGCGGCAAGCGGCGAGGCGGTGGCCGCCCCGACGATCCGCTGGCCATCGCAGGTGGCAACCAGCACCGCGCCCTCGGCCGCGGTGAATTCGGCAAGGTATTCGCGCTCGTAGGCTTCGCTGCCCGCGTAGAGATAGGGATAGGCGGCAAAGACCGCGATCCGCAGCCGCGCCAGATCGTCCAGCGCGGCGCGCAGTTCCTCGCCCGAAAGGGTGCGGACCGCCAGGGTCACCCGACGACCTGCGCCGTCCAGTCGGCCAGATTGTAATAGACGGTGACGCGCACGATCTTGCCGTCCGCGATGCCGAAGAAGGCGCCCGCCGGCAGGACATAGGTCTGCCCATTGGCTTCGGGCAGGCCTTCATCGGTGGCGAGATATTCGCCGTGGACGGTGAATTCCGCCGCACCACTCAGGCCATCCTCGCTGGCCATCAGCACGATCCCGTCAAGCCGCTCGCGGTAGCAGCGCTCCATATGGGCCAGGAAGGTGCGGAAGGCCGCCTTGCCGTGCTGGCTGGCGCCCTGGTTGATGTCGTGGACCACCGCGTCGTCGAGGCAGTCGAGCATCCCTTCCCAATCGCCCGCATTGAACGCGGCGTA
>JAYSCF010000143.1:0-5313 GCA_041915005.1 Novosphingobium sp. | reverse complement strand
CGCTCTACATCCTCGACGAGCCGACCACCGGCCTCCACTTCGAAGACGTGCGCAAACTGCTCGAAGTGCTGCACCGGCTGGTCGACCAGGGCAATTCGGTGGTGGTGATCGAACACAACCTTGATGTCATCAAGACCGCCGACTGGATCATCGACCTCGGCCCCGAAGGCGGCGTGCGCGGCGGTGAAATCATCGCCGAGGGCACGCCCGAGCAGGTGGTGCAGGTGGAGCGGTCATTCACCGCAAAGTACCTCGCGCCCTTGCTGACCCAGTAAGCCGACCCCCGGGTCAAGCCCGGGGTGACGAACTCAACACCCGTCACCCCGGGCTTGATCCGGGGTCCCGCTCCTTGTTGCGCAGATCAGAGCGCCGCGCCCTTGCAACAACCCGGGCTGGCTTTGCGAAAATTCACAAACACGAACTTTTCATGCACGCGAAAATGTGGCAGGGGGATTCGCATGACGGGCCGGGTTCGGTCCGCGCGGATTCATGAGAAGGATGCACGATGGCCGAAAACCTTGAAAGCCTGCTCGCCGGAACCGGCGATCTTGTCGATATGCTGCGCAACCAGCAGGTCGGCCCCAACGTCTATCCGGGCGTGCCGGCCGAATATTCGAACTGGCGCAATGAGCAGTGGGCCTGGCAGCACACCGCCGTGCTCTACAATCAGTCGTACCACATGGTGGACCTCGAAGTGCGCGGGCCGGATGCCTTCGCGATGCTCGAATACCTCGCGATCAACAGCTTCAAGGGCTTCGTGCCCGACAAGGCCAAGCAGTTCGTGCCGTGCACCCCGGCGGGCTATGTCATCGGCGACGTGATCCTGTTCTATCTGGAAGAACAGCGCTTCAATCTGGTTGGCCGCGCGCCGTCGATCGAATGGGTCGAATTCCACGCCGCCTCGGGCAAGTGGAACGTCGAGGTCGAGCGTGACGAACGCTGGGCGATGCGCACCGATGGCAAGCGCAAGAACTATCGCTTCCAGGTCCAGGGCCCGAACGCCATGAAGGTGATCGAAAAGGCCACCGGCACGACCCCGCCCGATCTCAAGTTCTTCAACATCACGCACCTGACCATCGCGGGCAAGACCGTCCACGCGCTGCGCCACGGCATGGCCGGGCAGCCGGGCTGGGAGCTGTATGGTCCGTGGGAAGACTATGCCGCGGTGCACGCAGCCCTGGTCGAAGCGGGCAAGGAACACGGCATGGCGCTGGTCGGCGGCCGGGCCTATTCGTCGAACACGCTGGAATCGGGCTGGATCCCGAGCCCGCTGCCCGCGGTCTACACCGGCGATGAACTCAAGGATTTCCGCGAGTGGCTGGGCGCCAATTCCTATGCCGGCAAGTGCTCGGTTGGCGGGTCGTACGTGCCCGACAGCGTCGAAGGCTATTACCTGACCCCGTGGGATCTGGGTTACGGCCCGTTCGTGAAGTTCGACCATAACTTCATCGGCCGCGAAGCGCTCGAAAAGATGGCCCCCGGCCCGCACCGCCGCAAGGTGACGCTGGCGCTCGACAACGAAGACGTGATGCGCGTGCAAAGCTCGGCGCTGTCGAAGGGCGATCGCGCCAAGTTCATGGAATATCCCAGCGCCGTCTATGCGATGCACCCGTTTGACGAAGTGCGCGCCGCCGATGGCAGCCTGGCCGGGCTTTCGACCTGGATCGGCTATACCGCCAACGAGGGCAAGTTCCTGACGCTGGCCATGCTCGACGAAAAGTATGCCACGCCCGGCACCGAAGTCTCGCTGGTCTGGGGTGAGCCGAACGGCGGCACCACCAAGCCGACCGTGGAACGCCACGTGCAGACCACGATCAAGGCGATCGTTTCGGCGGTGCCCTATGTCGAAGCCGCCCGCGATGCCTATGCGGACGGCTGGCGCACCAAGAAGTAAGGATTGCTGCCCCCTCTCCTGACCGGGGGAGGGGGATCAGCTTCCCGCAAGGCTCGCAGCGGCGCGACCCAGCGCAGCGCGGGCCTTTTGCGCAACTGCGGCATCGAAACGCACTTCGGGGATCGCCACGGCAAAGGCGCCAACCGCCTGCCCATCGACCCAGGCCGCGCAGGCCAGGCCGCAGATTCCCTTGGTGTCCTGTTCGTGGGCTTCGGCCAGATCGCCGCGGCGCACCTGCTCAAGCTCGCTGCGCAGCTCTGCCTCATCGACGATGGTGTGCTGGGTATAGCGCGGGCGCGGGCATTCGGCGAAATAGCGGGCCAGTTCCGCCTCGGGCAGGGCGGCGAGGATCGCCTTGCCGGCGGCGAGGCTGTGGAGCGGCTTCTTGTGGCCGCGCTCGATCGCATAGCGCAGCGCCTGGCCGCTGGCTTCGGTGACCAGGGCTTCGACTTCCCAGCCGGTGCGGACCATGAAGCTGGCGGTTTCATCGAGTTCGCTGCGCAGCAGCTTGACCAGCGGTTCGACCCGCTCGGCCAGGGTCAGCGCATGGGGCGCCACGGCCAGCCGCTCAAGCCCCGGACCGGCACGATAGCGCCGCCCGTCACGCACCAGATAGCCGCGTTCGAGCAGGGTGGAGAGCAGGTAGGACAGGCTCGACACCGGGATGTCGAGCGCGGCGGCGATGTCCTGCGCGATCGGGCCTTGCGGGTGGGCGACGACGAACTCGATGATATCGAGCGTGCGCAGCGCCGATTTGACGGTGTTGGCATTGCCGGCCTGGGCCATCGCGCGGTTCCTTACCAGGCCAGCGAACCGCGCCGTTCGGCAAAGCGCCAGCCTTCGGCGGTCAGTTCGAAGCGGTCGTGAAAGGATCCGGCCAGCGCCGTGCCGGTTTCACTGAACAGCACCATCGCGCTGACCCCGCTGGCGCTGGTCGGGCTGTCGACCGTGATGACCACGTTCGAGCAGACGTGCCGGGTCTTGCGCGGGGGGCGGCCCTTGAACGCGGCAAGGATCGCCTCGCGCCCCACGATCGGTGCGTCGGGGGCGGTCGGGCGGGTCATCAGCCCGCCCTCGGTATAGAGCGCCGCCACTTCATCCCAGCGCGCCGCGTCGTTGAGATTGGCGTAGAGCGCGATCAGTTTCGCGCAGGCCCACTCGGCGGCCAATTCAGCAGTCGGGCGCTCGGCCTCGGTCACAGGCGCGCGCCCGCGATGTCGGCGCCTTCGCGCAGGTTGCGCAGCTTGCGCCAGGTCACGATCGGGTCGATCTTGCCATAGCCGGCAAAGGTGCCGAACCCGCAGTCGGTGCTGGCAACCACCCGGTCTGCCCCGACGATGGCGGCGAAGCGTTCGATCCGCTGGGCGATCAGTTCGGGATGCTCGACATAGTTGGAGCAGGTGTCGATCATGCCGGGGGCGAGGATCTTCCAGTCGGGCAGCTTGGCGTCCTTCCACACCTTCCATTCGTGTTCGTGGCGCGGGTTGGCGGCTTCGAACAGGACGGTGGCGGGGCGCGCCTTGACCACGATGTCGATCACCTTTTCGAGCGCGATGTCGTGATCGTGCGGGCCTTCGTAATTGCCCCAGCACACGTGCATGCGCATCTTTTCAGGCGGAATGTTGGCGGTGGCGGCGTTGAGCGCCTCGACGTTGGCGGCGGCGATCTTGAGGAAGTCCTCGTCGCTGGCGTCCTGATAGCCGGTGTGGCGGCTCATCGCGAGATCGGGGCAGTCGAGCTGGAGGTAGAAGCCCGCGTTGACGATGGTTTCATATTCCTCGCGCATCGCATCGACCAGCGCGGCGAGGTAGGCCTCGTGGCTGGGGTAGAAGCGGTTGACCTGGAACGCGGTGATCAGCCCCGGCGAAGCGGCGTTCATGAAGGCTTCGGTGGTGGGGCCGGCGTTCTTGTCGAGCGCGGCGCGGAAGCGGCGGATGTCTTCGTGCAGCGGGTCGAGGGTTGCCAGCTTGACCTCGCCGATGCAGCTGGCGCGGACGAATTCCTGGCTGCCCATGATCGCCGAGAGCTTTTTCGCAAGGTTCGGCACTTCGGCCAGGTCGGCCGCGGGCTTGCGATCGGTGTGGCCGCCAAAGCCCGAGAGGCGCTCGATCATGTAGGTCGAATAGCCAACCTTGCCCAGTTCGCCGTCCGAGACGATGTCGACCCCGGCGGCGACCTGCTGCTTGACCGCTTCATCGACCGCGGCGCTGACCACCCGGTCGAACTCGGCCGCGTCATAGGCTTCGCCGGCATCGCGGGCGAGCAGCAGCGGGGTCAGTTCGTCGCCACGCGGCAGGCTGCCGACGTGGGTGGTCTTGATATGGGCCATGGGAGAATCCTCGTCCGGGGAAGTGTTTCCCCGAACTCTTCGCATATATGAAACTTCAGGGCAATTGCCCTTGGCCTGCCGAAAATCAGCCCCGCCGGGTGCTGGCCCGGGCGAGCAATTGCACCGGCACGCGGCGCTGCTGGTGGGCATTGCCCGCGATCAGCGCCAGCAGCTTGTCGACCAGCATGGCTCCGGCGGCGCTGAAATCGGGCTGGATGCTCGACAACGGGGGCATGGCGTGGGCGCTGGCGCGGATCCCGTCAAAGCCGATCAGGCCGCAATCCTCGGGCACGCGCAGCCCGGCTTCGGTCAGAGCGCGCAGGGCGCCCAGCGCGATTTCATCGCAGACCGCAAACACCGCATCGAACGGCTTGCCGCTGGCGATCAGCGCCTGGGCCGCGCGGCGGCCCTGTTCCTCGCGGCCAAGCCCGTTTTCGATTTCAACCAACCACGGCTCCAGCCCGGCTTCGGCCATGCGCTCGGCATAGCCGTCATAGCGTTCCTTGAACTGGCGCTGGAGCGAATCGAGCGAACCGATGCAGGCGATCTGGCGAAAGCCGGCTTCGATCAGGTGATTGGTGGCCAGCCGCGCCCCGGCATGGTTGTCGCTGCGGATCCATTCGATATCGTCAAACGGCGAGCCCCAGCACACCCAGTGCATCCCCGATTGGCCCAGATCGCGGTAATAGTCCCACGCCGCCGCGTTCTGGGTGGTGCCGATGACGATGATCCCATCGGCCTTGCGCTGTTCCTCGTAGCGGCCCGAAAGGTTCTGCGGCCCATCCTGGAAACTGACCAGCGTTTCATAGCCGCGATCGGACGCCGCGGCGCAGATCGTGCCCAGCAGCGAATAGGTGAAGGGATTGAGATCCTTGCGATCTTCGTCGGGACGGCAGATCACCACCACGGCCAGGGTGCCGGTGCGCCCGGTGCGCAGCCGGGCGGCATTGTTGTCGACGAAATAGTTGAGGCGGCGGGCGGCTTCGGCCACGCGCAGGCGGGTGGCCTCGCTCACCACCGGGTCGCCGGCCAGCGCGCGGCTGACCGTCGACTGGCTGACCCCGGCTTCGGCGGCCACGTCGAACGAGGT
>JAYSCF010000142.1:0-5339 GCA_041915005.1 Novosphingobium sp. | reverse complement strand
GCCCGACCACCCCTATGGTATCCTGCTGGGTGGTCGGGCCGGGGGAGCGGGCCGGTGATGCATCCACTTAAGTGGCGCAAACTCTAGGCCACGCGGCTTTCCATCCAGCGACGATAGACCTTGGCGCTGCGCGCCGCGCCCAGTTGCGCGACGATCAGCGCCCACAGCGGCGAGACACCCGGCGCCGTGCTGCGATGGCGGCTGAGGCGGACCAGTTGGTATTTCACCGCCGCCATATGCGCGACCGAGGCAATCGCCTTGTTCTTCCAGGTGATCGGCTTGAGCGCCGGAGCGCTGTCGCGCCCCAGCCGCCAGCTGCGCACCAGATCGGGCTCGATCGCCAGCGCCGTGGCGATCCCCGCCATGGCCACGCCGCTATCGATGACCTGCTCGGCCACGGCGCGGCGGCGGATCCCGCCGGTCACCATCAGCGGCATCGTGGCCGCAGCCGCAATATCGTGCGCGAATTCGAGGAAATAGGCCTCGCGCGCCAGGGTGCGTTCATCGCGCGCCTCGCCCATCATGGCCGGGGCTTCATAGCTGCCGCCCGACAGTTCGACGAGGTCCACCCCCAGCGGCGCAAGCATCGCCACCACCGCGCGGGCATCCTCGGGCGAGAAGCCACCGCGCTGGAAATCGGCCGAGTTGAGCTTGACCGACACGGCAAAGCCGGGCGCCACCGCCGCACGGATGCCGCGCACGATATCAAGCAGCAACCGCGCACGATTTTCCAGCGCGCCGCCCCACGCATCCTGCCGCTTGTTCGACAGCGGCGAAAGGAACTGGCTGAGCAGATAGCCATGCGCGGCATGGACCTGCACCCCGGTAAACCCGGCACGTTCGGCCAGAACGGCGGTCGTCACGAAACGCCGGGCGATCTCGTCGATCTCATCCGCGGTCAGTTCGCGCGGCATCGGGAACTGCTTGGACTGCGCCCCCAGATCGAGCGCGATGGCCGAAGGGGCAACGGTTTCCTGCCCAAGCCCCGCCGGCATCTGGCGACCCGGATGGTTGATCTGCATCCACGCCTGCGCACCCTTGCCGCGCGAGGCATCGGCCCAGGCCTGGAACCGATCAAGGTGTCGATCATCTTCCAGCAAGACCCCGCCCGGCCCGGTCATCGCCCGTGCATCGACCATGACGTTGCCGGTGATGATCAGGCCGACCTCACCCTCAGCCCAAGCCGCATAAAGGCGCAGCAGTTCGGCCGAAGGCGCGTGATCGGCGTCGGCCATGTTCTCTTCCATCGCGGCCTTGCCGATGCGGTTGGGAATCGTCGCGCCATTGGGCAGGAGCAGCGGGGAAAACAGCGACATCTCAAAGTCTCCGGAACCAAATTTTGACGCAGCTTAACCTTTAAGTTAAGTTTAAGGTCAAGCAGGAAGTTGAAGGACCGCCCAGATGAAGATCGGCGAACTGGCAAAACGCAGCGGGATCGCGCCCTCGCGGATCCGCTTTTACGAAAGCATCGGCCTGTTGCAGCAGGTCGACCGCCGCCCCAACGGCTATCGCACCTATCCGGCAGAGGCCGTGGTCGTGCTGGAACTGATCGCGGCGGCCCAGCAGGCCGGTTTCAGCCTGGAAGAAATCCGCAGCCTGATGCCCGGCAATCTCGGGCAATGGGAGCATGATGCACTGCTCGCCGCGCTACGCGCCAAGGTCGCCGATATCGACCGGCTGCAAGCCCGCCTCACCCAAAGCAAGGCGCACCTGCTGGCCTTGATCGGCGACATCGAGGCCAGGCCCGACGACATCGATTGCACCGCCAATGCCGAGCGCCTGCTATCCCGCGTCCGCACCGCAGCCAGCGGCCCGGCGCAGGCCTAGTTCGTGGGCGAAGCGCCGGGCACCTTGCGGCCCATGTCGGTGTTTTCCGGAAACACCGGCCACAGCAACTGCTGGCCGAGCGTGGCATCGGGCAGATCCTCCACGCCAAAGCTGGTTGGATAGGTCCGGGTAATCCGCGCTGTGCCGAACAGCACGTCCCAGAAGAACAGCAGGTTGCCATAGTTGCCCTTGTAATGGACGGCGGGATCGCTGGCGTGGCGGCCGTGGTGGGCGTGATGGGTCGCAGGCGTCGAGATCGTGCGTTCGACCACCCACATCAGCGGCGCGAGCAGGCCCACGCGGTAGAGCGGTTCATCCCATTTCACGTCGCTGTGCGCGCCGATGATCACCAGCATCTTGACCACCAGATAGCCGGCATAGACCCAGCCCAGCCCCAGATAGACCAGCGTCGCCGCGAGCCAGATGCTGGGCATCATCGCATAGTAGATGATGTTGTTCCGATAGACGAGCCGCACGCTCATGTAGCGGGCGTTGTGGTGTGCGCGGTGGAGATTGTAGAGCCACGCAAAGCTGTGCGAAGCGCGGTGCCACCAGTACTGCATCATGTCTTCCAGCACCAGGAACAGCGGGATCGCCGCCCACAGGCTGAGCTGGCCCAGCGCGCCGCGATAGGCCGGGAAATAGTGTTGCCCGAGCCGGTCGACCGCGATCAGGATCAGCGGCTGGGTAACCAGCAGCACCATCACCGTCGATATCACCTCGATGATGGCATCGTGGCGGCATTGCTCGCGCTTGGAAAAGAGGTCCGACCGGACGAGTTCCAGCAAGCCGAAACCCAGATAGATCGCAATCACCGCCCAGTTTGAAATCGGCATGGTCACTCTTCCCCGTCGGTCCGGCGCGCTGCCGCGCCGTATCCCTGTTGCGAATCATCCGATAGCGCGTCATTCCTCGCGCGAATGCAAAGAACTTATCAATTGTCCGAGATGGCCCCGACCCGCGCCGATGACACCATCGCGCAGCTGTTGGCCGCGACCGGGCAACGACTGCACTTCACCCCCGGCGCGATGATCCAGCAACAAGGTGACAGCGGCGACGGGTTCTGGCTGATTGAAAGCGGCAGCGTCACGATCTGCCGCTTTGGCCGCGAAGGCGAATTGACGGTCTACGCCGTGCTGGGCGCAGGGGTGTTGTTCGGAGAACTGGCCTATTTCGCCCAGGT
Source organism: Novosphingobium sp. (assembly GCA_041915005.1). Taxonomy (GTDB): domain Bacteria; phylum Pseudomonadota; class Alphaproteobacteria; order Sphingomonadales; family Sphingomonadaceae; genus Novosphingobium. Next base: position 2,329 of record JAYSCF010000142.1, on the reverse strand, counting down.
GCCCCGCCAGGTCGATGCCGTTGCCGAAGGCGAGGCTACCCTGGTGCGGATCAACGCGGCCCAGATCGATCACCTGCTCGATAGCCGGCCAGACTTCGCGCGGTGGCTGCTGCGTTCGCTCGCCGGGCAGCTGCGCAGCGCCCTCAATCGGATCGAGGGCGACCGCAACCTTTCCGCCGAAGAGCGCCTGGCCCGGGTGCTGGCCGGGATGGCGGCCAACCAGGGCGGCGAAATCGCCACCACCCAGCAGCACCTGGCCGACCTGATTGGCGTTTCGCGGATCACGGCCGGGCAGGTTCTGGCCAAGCTGCAGGCCGACGGGCTCATCACCCGCAGGTACCGGCGGATCGCCGTGCTGGACCACGCCGCCCTGACCCAGCGCGGCGCGGCGGCGCCGGGAGCATCGTCTTCGGCCTGACCTCTCTTGCCTTAACCCGGGGGTTGGGATTAGGACATGCGGCATCGGGACAACGCAACCTCCCGATCAGGCTACGGCTCGCGCCATGCCCAAGTGTTGCCTGACTGGCCCGCGTGAGCGGCCACAGGTTATGGGTATCTGCGTGACGACATCTACCACACCCGATTTTCGTGAAATGCTGCGCGTCTTCGCGCGGATTGGCGTGCTCAGCTTTGGTGGCCCGGCCGGGCAGATCGCGCTGATGCACCATGAACTGGTCGAGCGGCGGGAATGGGTAAGCGAGGACCAATACCTCCACGCCCTCAACTTCTGCCACCTGCTGCCCGGCCCCGAGGCCCAGCAACTGGCCACCTGGATCGGGTGGAAGCTGCATGGGGTCAAGGGCGGGCTGGCCGCCGGCCTGCTGTTCATCCTGCCGGGCGCAGCAGTGATGCTGGCCCTGTCGATGCTCTATGGCTTTGCCGCCCGGCTTGACTGGTTCGCCGCCCTGTTCCTCGGGATCAAGGCCGCCGTGCTGGCGATCGTGGTGCAGGCGCTGCTGCGGGTTGCCGGACGCGCGCTCAACACCCGTTTCAAGTTGCTGGTCGCGGCTGCGGCCTTCGTCGCGCTGGCGGGGTTCAACCTGCCCTTTCCGCTGGTCGTGCTCGGCGCGGGCGCACTGGGGATGATCGCTGCCGCCCTGCGTCCGCACTGGCTGGCATTGCCCGCGATCACCCCCGCCCCGCCCTCATCACCGCGTCCCTGGGCCGCAAGCCTGCGAACCATCGCGCTGTGGGCCGCGATCTGGGCCGCGCCGATGCTGGCGATCCTGCTGACGCTGGGACCGGACCACGTGCTCTGGAAAATCGGCGCATTCTTCTCGCAGCTCGCCGTGGTGACCTTTGGCGGCGCCTATGCAGTGCTGGCCTATATGGCGCAGCAGGCCGTGCAGGGGTTTGGCTGGCTGGGCGCGGGTGAAATGGCCGATGGCCTGGGCCTGGCGGAAACCACCCCTGGCCCGCTGATCATGGTCACCCAGTTCGTCGGCTATCTTGCGGCATTCCGCGCGCCCGCGCCGTTTTCGCCCCTGGCTGCCGGGGTGCTGGGTGCGGCGCTGACCACCTGGGTCACCTTCGCGCCGTGCTTTTTGTGGATCTTCACCTTCGCCCCGTGGATCGAACGGCTGGAACACGCCCGCCGGCTGAAGGGCGGTCTTGCCGCGGTCACCGCCGCGGTGGTTGGCGTGATTGCCAATCTGACGCTGTGGTTCGCGCTCCACGTCCTGTTCCTCAGGACCGGCGTGCGCGCGATCGGGCCGCTGACGATCAACCTGCCCGATCCCGCCAGCCTCGATTGGCGCGCCGCCATCCTGGCCGCCATTGCAGCACTCCTGATCTTCCGGCTGCGCGCGGGACTGATCAAGGTGCTGGGGGTGATGATGGTGCTGGGTCTGGCCCTGGGATCCTTGCAGATCGGCGGCGCCTGAGCCAAACCGCGCCCCTGCTCAGCCCAATTCGAGCGCGGCGAGCAGGGGCTGGAGATTGCCGGCATGTTCGCGCCAGCGTCCTGCCGAAGTCTTGTAGACCGGCTTGCGCACCTGGTTGACGCTGGCCGTGCGGACCGGACGCTTGGTTTCGTGAAAGGCAAGGCAGGCCGGATCTGGTCGGGCACGGCCTACTGGATCGCGGGGAACACCACATCGATGGTGGCGATCACGCTGCTGCTGTGGATGCAGACGATCCCGTTCTCGGCCGATCTCAACGTCATCCCGGGCACGATGGTGCTGGTGGCAAGCCTGTTCAAGGTGCTGTCGCTGACAGGCAAGCATCAACGGGCCCGCTCCGCCATGCTGGGGGGCGGGCTGATAGCCGGCAACAATGCTTCCGTCAAGGTACTGGACGATGCGTTGCCGGCCAACCTCGTACTTGGCGG
>JAYSCF010000141.1:0-5396 GCA_041915005.1 Novosphingobium sp. | reverse complement strand
ACGGGGCCAAGACCTGGATCACCCATGCCAGCCGGTCCGACCTGATGACCCTGCTCGCCCGCACCCTGCCCGATGCCAAGGGCTATGCCGGGCTGTCGATGCTGCTGGTCCCCAAGCCGCGCGGAAGCGATGCCGATCCCTTCCCGGCGGAAGGCATGACCGGCAGCGAGATCGAAGTGCTGGGCTATCGCGGGATGCGCGAATATGCGCTGCAGTTCGATGCCATGCGCGCGCCCGCCGATGCCCTGCTGGGCGGCGAGGAAGGGCAGGGCTTCAAGCAATTGATGCGCACCTTCGAAGCCGCGCGGATCCAGACCGCCGCCCGCGCCGTGGGCGTGGCGCGGCGCGCGCTGGAACTGGGGCTGGACTATGCCCTGGCGCGCAAGCAGTTCGGCAAGGCGCTGGTCCATTTCCCCCGCGTGGCCGACAAGCTGGCGATGAGCCTGGTCGATTTCGTCCTCTCGCGCGAACTGACCTATGCCGCGGCCCGCGCCAAAGACACCGGCAAGCGCTGCGATATCGAGGCCGGCATGGCCAAGCTGCTCGCGGCGCGCGCCGCCTGGTCGAACGCGGACGCCAGCCTGCAGATCCACGGCGGCAATGGCTATGCGCTGGAATTCGAGATCAGCCGCGTGCTGTGCGATGCCCGCATCCTCAACATCTTTGAAGGCGCGGCGGAGATCCAGGCGCAGGTGATCGCGCGCGGCCTGCTGGAAGGACGCAATTGATGAGCCAGTGGCAGGCCTGGATCGGGCGTGAGGACCGCCGCGAGGACCGGATCGATCCCGGCCACTTCGCCCGCTGGTGCGCCGCGCTCGACCGCGAGGCTCCGGCAGATGGCACTGCGCCGCAGGGCTTTCACTGGTGCCTGGGCCTGCCCGACGCCCCAACGGCGCAGCTGGGCCCGGATGGCCATCCGCTGCGCAGCGACAGTCCGGATAGCTTCCTGCCGCCGATCCCGCTGCCCCGGCGGATGTGGGCATCGAGCAAGGTCGAATTCGTCCAGCCGCTACGGGTGGGCGAGGCGGTGTCGCGCCTTTCGCGCGTGCAATCCATCGCTGAAAAGAACGGCGGGACCGGGCAACTGGTGTTCGTCGACATCGCCCACGAAACCAGCGGCGCCAGCGGCCTTGCCGTGCGCGAAGTGCAGACCGTGGTCTATCGCGCCCCGGCCGAACCTGGCACGCCGCCCGCGCCGCCGCCTTCGGGCGAGGGACGGTTCGATGCTTCGGACTGGCAAGCGCACCGGGCGCTGGCCCCAGCCGAGCCGCTGCTGTTCCGCTATTCGGCGCTGACCTTCAACAGCCACCGCATCCATTACGACCTACCCTATGCCACGGCGCATGAGAACTATCGCGGACTGGTGGTCCATGGCCCGCTGACCGCCAGCCTGCTGCTCGACCTGGCGCGGCGCGAACTGGGCGACAATGCGCTGAAGGCGTTTGCCTTCCGGGGCGTTTCCCCGGCGATCTGCGGTGAGGACCTGTATCTGGTGCTGCGCCGCACCGGCGATGCCCTGGAACTGGGCGCCTTCGCCGCCGACGGCCGCCAGGTGATGAGCGCCAGTGCGGTGTCTGCGGAGTCGTAAGAGAAGATTGTTCACACGAAGACACGAAGACACGAAGATGCCGCGCTGCGCCGCAGGCAATCCTTTCGAAACCAACGGTCGCCCCAAACGCGACCTCTGCATAGAAAGCGGCTTCGCCGATAGCCGAACCTCTTCGTGTCTTCGTGTCTTCGTGTGAACCATCATTCCACGCGCGACGCGCGCCGCCCCTTAATCCAGCCGCACCTTGCCCCGTCCAGCCTTCACCGCCCCGCGCTTTTTCTTGCCTTCCAGCCGTTCGCCCTTGTTGATCCGGTTGAGCCGCGACTTGGCGCGCTTTTCGGGCAGCTTGAAGGCTTCCTCGATCAATTCCGCCAGCCGCTCGCGCGCGTCCTGGCGGTTGGCTTCCTGGGTGCGGTGGCGCTGCGCGGTGAGGAGCAGTTCACCCTTGGCCGTCATCCGGCTTCCGGCCAGCTGTTTGAACCGTTTGAACACCTCCACCGGCAGACGCAGCGCATAGACGTCGAGCCGCAGTTGCACCGCGGTCGCGACTTTGTTGACGTTCTGTCCGCCCGGGCCGGAGGCAGCGATGAAGCTTTCGCTTACCAGCGCCAGCGCGCGGGCGATCGTGTCATGCGCTAAGGTCGTCATCGCCAAAGCCCAGCGCGCGGAAATCGGCGGGCAGCGGGGCGACTGCCGTGATCGGCGTCTTGCCTTCGCGCGGCACGGTCAGGGCGCGGGCGTGCAGCATGGTGCGCGGCGCGCCCTGGCCATTGCCATAGACCGGATCGCCCAGCAGCGCATGGCCCAGCCCATGTTCGGCATGGACGCGGATCTGATGGGTGCGGCCCGTTTCCGGGCGGAACTCGACCAGGGTATGGCCGCCGCGCTCGGCCAGCTTGCGCCAGTGGGTCACGGCGGGCTTGCCCTTTTTCGCGGCGATCATCCGCCAGCCCTTTTCCGCGCTCGAAATCTTGCTGAGCGAGAGGGCGATGGTGCCTTCGTCCTCGGCGACCGGACCGGCGACCACGCCCAGGTAGACCTTCTCCACCTCGCGCGCTTCGAAGGCGGCATTGAAGCGCTTCAGCGCCTTGGGATTGCGGGCCATCAGCAGGCAGCCCGAGGTGTCGGTGTCGATCCGGTGGACCGCAACCGGCACGCGCTGAAAGCCCAGCTTCAGTTCTTCCAGATGGTTTTCCAGGCTGCGGCCACCGGCGCGGGGGCGCTCGATCGGCAAGCCCGCAGGCTTGTCGATCACCAGGGCTTCGCCATCTTCGTAGAGGATCGGGATCACGCTCATTGTAGTGCCTCCGCAATGCGGCGCACCGCTTCTGAAAGTCTGGCCTCGTCGGCCGCGAAACTGATGCGGAAGCCATTGCTTCCGCCAAAGGATGAGGCCGGAACCACGGCCACGCCGTGATCCAGCAAGTGCAGGCACAGCGCCTCGTCATCGCCAAAGCGCGCCATCAGGGGCGCGGCGTCGACCATGCAATAGAATGCGCCATCGGGCACCGGCGTCGACAGGCCGGGAATGGCGTTGATCGCGCTGACCACCATGTCGCGCCGCGCGCGGAACCGCTCGCGCCAGTCGAGCAGGAACTCCTGCGGCCCTTCGAAGGCGGCCACGGCAGCGGCCTGGCTGATCGAGGCGGGGTTGCCCGAGCTGTGCGATTGCAGCCGCGCCATGGCCTTGATCAGCCATTCCGGCCCAGCCGAAACGCCGATGCGGAAACCGGTCATGGCGTGGCTTTTCGATACGCCCGACACGGTCAGCACGCGGCTCGCCAGGTCGGGGCATTCCACTGCCAGCGTGGCATGGGCGCCCGCGCCATAGCGCAGCGGGGCGTAGATATCGTCGCTCATCACCAGCACCTGCGGGTGGCGGGCGAGCACCTGGCCCATCGCGCGCAGTTCCTCTGCCGGATAGGTCGCGCCGGTGGGATTGCCCGGACTGTTGAGCAGCAGCCAGCGGGTTTTGGGCGTGATCGCGGCTTCGAGTTGCTCTGCCGTGATCCGGAAGCCTCCTGCCGCGCTGGTCGGCAAGTCGACCACTTCGGCCCCGGCAAAGCGGACGATTTCGGGATAGCTGACCCACCACGGGCTGGGGATCAGCACTTCGTCGCCCGGATCGAGCGTGGCGAGCAGCGCGTGAAAGATCGCCTGCTTGCCCCCGGCGCTGACGATGACCTGTTCGGGGCTAACGGTCAGGCCCAGGTCGCGGCGGAAGTGCAGGGCCGCCGCTTCGCGCAGGCGCTGCGTTCCTGCGACCGGGGTGTATTTGGTCTCGCCCGCATCGAGCGCGGCCTTGGCCGCGGCAACGACGTGCGGCGGGGTGGCAAAGTCCGGCTCGCCCACCGACAGCGAGATCACGTCCTTGCCCGCCGCGCGCAGTTCGGTGGCGCGGTCAGTGATTGCCGTGGTGCGCGACGGAGCAATGCGCGACAGCGCCTGGGCCAGCTTCACAGCAGCACCGCCGGGACCAGCCCGCGCAAGGCATTGCCGATCAGGAACCCGTCCTTCAGATCGTCCAGCGTCAATTCCGCCTCCTCGGCGCGGCCCGCTTCCAGCAGCGAGCGGCGCAGCACGCCGGGCAGCAGGCCCAGGCTGGCGGGCGGGGTCAGCAGCTTGCCGCCGCGCTCGACGAACAGGTTGGTAAAGCAGCCTTCGCTCAGCAGGCCATCGTCGCGCAGGAACAGCGCTTCGTCCGCGCCCGCAGCTTTGGCGGCGGCGAGGCCCAGGTCATAGAAGCCCCGGTCGCTGCTCTTGTGGCGCAGGCGCCAGTCGCCCGGATCGACCGGCAGGCGCATGACCGCACAGCGCGCGGGCTGGTTCAGTTCGGCGGGGAGCGGCGACAGCTCCAGCGAATAGGCACCGCTGCGCGCCGCGACCAGCCGCAGGCGCGCGGGGGCGTCGGCATCGAAACACAGCGCCTGAATCGCATTGCGCACGGCGTGACGATCGAACACGAAGCCAAGCTGCGCCGCGCTGGCCTTGATCCGTTCCAGGTGCAGTTCGAGCAGCGGCACGCCTTCTTCCGGCGTAAAGCGCATCGTCTCGATCAGATCCGCGCCTGCGCCGTGAAGCCGGGTGAAGCCGCCTTTCAGCAGGCTTTCACGCCATTCGGGCAAGGCTTCGCTGTCCGCGACAATGGCCGAGCCGACGCCCAGCACGGCGCGGCCCCGGCCGTTCTCTCCCGGGGTCAGACGCAGGGTGCGGATCGCGACGTTGAAGGCGGCATCGCCGTTCGCGTCGATCCGGCCGATCGCGCCGCAATAGGGCCCGCGCGCATCACGTTCGACCGCGTTGATCAGTTCCATGGCCCGGATCTTGGGGGCGCCGGTGATCGAGCCGCAGGGGAACAGCGCGCGGATCATGTCGACCGGTCCCTTGCCGTCCTGCAGCCGGGCCCGGACCGTGGTGACCATCTGGTGCACCGTGGGATAGCTTTCGACCGCGAAGGGCCGCTCCACCTTGACGCTGCCCGCCTCGGCCACGCGCGACAGGTCGTTGCGCAAGAGGTCGACGATCATCAGGTTTTCGGCGCGGTCCTTTTCGGATGCAGCCAGTTCGCCGGCCAGGGCCGCGTCCTCATCGGCGTCGCGGCCGCGCGGGCGGGTGCCCTTCATCGGCTTGACCATCGCCGCCCCGTCCTTTTCGGCGAAGAACAGTTCGGGCGAGCACGACAGCAGCCAGTGCGAACCATCGAACACCAGCCCGCCATAGCCCGCCCCCGCCGCCGGACGCAGCGCGGCATAGAGCGCCAGCGGATCGCCCCGGAATGACCCGGCGAGGGGAAAGGTCAGGTTGGCCTGGTAGATGTCGCCCGCCGCAATCGCTTCCTGCAAGGCGG
>JAYSCF010000140.1:0-5405 GCA_041915005.1 Novosphingobium sp. | reverse complement strand
GCTTGGTCATGGCCGACTGGATCAGCGCGCGCAGCCGGTCATGGCGCGGCGGATCCGAACTGCCGAGCGTCGATCCGGCACGGCCGGGAAACTCGTCGATCAGGTTGCCCTGGGCCGAGCTGAACACGCGCCAGTTGCCCAGCGCAGCCAGAATGTCGTCATAGCGCGAGAGCACCCACATCCCGGCCTCTTCGGACCAGAAGCAGGGATATTCGTCGCGCAGCACCATGTAGGCCGGAAACGGATCGGCATCGAAGGCGGGATCATAGGGGTCGAAGCGGAACATGGCCGCACTCCTCTCCAGTTCGGTTATGGCCCGCTTCTACCCGATCCCGGCCGGGCCGCCGAGCCACGATTAACGCAATGATTTGCACTTTTCGATCAAACTGGCACAATGAGGCAATGGCCAGCCCGCCCCCCGCCACCGTCACGAACTTCGCGCTCTACGGCGAACCCGGACAGGACGTTGCCCCCGAATTCATCCACGTGGAGCGCATCTCGGCGCGGTCCAGCCTGTATGAATGGACCATATCGCCGCACGTTCACCCGGGTATTTTCCAGATCCTGCTGCTGAGCGAAGGCGCCAGCCTGCTGGCCTGCGACAACGCCGAGATCGCGCTGGCCCCGCCGTGCCTGGTCACGATCCCCTGCGGCGCGGTCCACGCCTTCCGCTTTGCGCCCGAGGCCAAGGGCTGGGTGCTGTCGGTGGCCGATGCCCTGCTGGCCGATCCGCGCATCGCCGCCCCCGGCATGGCACGCATGGTGCGCGAAGGCGCGCCGCAATGCCTGGCCCTGCCCCCCGGCGCACTGGGCGACCTTGGCGAGGTGCTGATGACGCTGCTGGCCAGCGAGGGGGATGGCGGCGGAGCGCTGGCCATTGCCAGCGTCGCCCTGCTGCTGGCCGGGATCGAACGCATCGCGGGCGCGGCCGCCACCCTTCCCGCCGCCCCGCCAGACCGGCGGATCGCGCTGGTCCGGCGCTTTACCGCGCTGGTCGAAGTGCGCTTTCGCCAGCACGCCAGCGTGGCCGACTATGCCCGCCAGCTCGGCGCCACGCCCCAGACCCTGACCCGCGCCTGCCGCTTTGCCGTGGGCAAGGCCCCGGCCGAGATCGCACACGAACGGCTGCTGCGCGAGGCAATGCGCGCGCTGGCCTTTTCCGCCGCCAGCGTAACCCAGGTGGCGCACGATCTGGGCTTTGCCGACCCGGCCTATTTCTCGCGGTTCTTCAAGGCCCGCACCGGCCAGGAACCCAGCCGGTTCCGCCGTGAGCGGGCGTGGACGGCGGCGCACTTGCCGTAAAGGCCCCACGCGTCTACCATTGCCCTCAGGTACCCGCCGCGCTCGGCGGGAAAACGATAAAGAGTGCGACTGTCATGGCGGAAGATCTTCCGCCGGCGATGTGCGAGGAGGCTGGTACCGGGCGAGAAGGACCGCAAGAGCAGCACGCCGCCGCCCCTGCCCGTCCCGATCCCGTCAGCCACCCGCGCCGGCCCGGCGGCCGGAACCAGGCCCGTGAACCGCGCAATGGCGCGGCACGGAACGAGTTTCGGCACAATCCCTCGGCGCGCGGCGCGCCGTTTCACCGGCAGGCTTTCGCCGCGATCGATCTTGGCACCAACAACTGCCGGCTCTTGATCGCGCGGCCCAGCGGCGAAAATTTCGTGGTGATCGATGCCTTCAGCCGGGTGGTGCGCCTGGGCGAAGGCCTGGCCCAGACCGGCCGGTTGAGCGATGCGGCCATGGACCGCGCGCTGACCGCGCTCAAGGTCTGCGCCGAAAAGCTCAAGCGCCGCAATGTCCACCTGGCCCGCTCGGTGGCGACCGAGGCCTGCCGCCGCGCCGAAAACGGCCCGGCCTTCATCGAGCGCGTCCATGCCGAAACCGGGATCCGGCTCGACATCATCAGCGCCCAGGAAGAGGCGCGCCTCGCCGTGCTGGGCTGCCACCTGCTGCTCGAACAGGGCGAAGGCCCGGCGATGATCTTCGACATCGGCGGCGGTTCGACCGAACTGGTGCTGGTCGAAAACCGGCACGGCGGCGTGCCCCATATCCATGATTGGCAGAGCGTGCCCTGGGGGGTCGTCTCGCTGACGGAAACCTGCGGCGCAGAGCCCGCCGATGCCGATGGGCGCGCGGCGCGCTATGCCCGGATGCGCCAGCTGGTGAGCGACAGCCTGGCCCCCTTTGCCGAGCGGGTGCGCGATCGCCTGCCCACACTCAACCGCGATCACCCGCTGCGCCTGCTGGGCACCAGCGGCACGGTGACCACGCTGGCCAGCGTCCATCTGGAACTGCCGCAATACGATCGCCGCGCGGTTGATGGCCTGATCGTGCCGGCCCAGGCGATGCGCGACATTTCCACCCGCCTGGCGGGGCTGGCCCCGGCCGAACGCCGTCTGCAACCCTGTATCGGGCGCGAACGCTCCGATCTGGTGGTGGCGGGCTGCGCCATTCTTGAAGCGATCCTCGACCTGTGGCCGGCCGACCGGCTGGGGGTGGCGGATCGCGGCATTCGTGAAGGCATCCTGCGCGGCTTGATGAGCGCCGGTGATGCCGCAGAGAAAACCCGCGCCGCGCTGCGCGAAACACGCAGGGGACGCGCATGAGCCGGTCTGGCAAGGATCCGAACGAGCGGCTGCGCTCGGCCAAGAAACGCACCACCAGTTCGGCGCGCTGGCTGACCCGCCAGCTCAACGACCCTTACGTGAAAAAGGCCAAGGCCGAAGGCTGGCGCAGCCGCGCCGCGTTCAAGCTGCTCGAGCTGGATGACAAGTACGCGCTGCTCAAGGGCGCGACCCGCGTGGTTGACCTCGGCATCGCGCCGGGCGGGTGGAGCCAGGTGGTGCGCCAGCGCGCGCCCAAGGCCGCGGTGGTCGGGATCGATCTGCTGCCGACCGACCCGATCGAAGGGGTGACCATCTTCCAGATGGACTTCATGGCCGACGAAGCCCCCGCCGCACTGATGGAGGCGCTGGGCGGCGCGCCCGATCTGGTGATTTCGGACATGGCCGCCAACACCGTCGGCCACAAGCAGACCGATCACCTGCGCACGATGGGCCTGGTCGAAACCGCCGCCTATTTCGCGATCGAACAACTGGCGCCGGGCGGGGCCTTCATCGCCAAGGTGCTGGCGGGCGGAACCGACACCAAACTGCTCGGCCTGCTCAAAAAGCACTTCACCACGGTGAAGCACGCCAAGCCGCCTGCGAGCCGCAAGGATTCATCCGAATGGTACGTGATCGCCCAGGGCTTCAAGGGCTAGGCGCAAAGGCGGATTACAGCCGCAGGCCAAAGCGCGGCCCCACCGCCACCATCGCCAGATAGAGCGCGATCGTCAGCGCGCAGCCGGCGATCAGCGCAAGCCAGAAGTTCACCCCGTGGCGCAGCAGCGCCGGGACCAGCAGGAACATCGGCAGCGAGGGCAGCACGAACCAGAAGGTCGCCTCGACATGGGCGGCCATGTTGGCGGCATCGGGGCGCGCCTTCCACAGCCAGATCATCCCCAGCACCGACACCAGCGGCAAGGAGGCGATCAGCGCGCCAAAGCCGGGAAACCGCTTGGCCACTTCGGACGCAAGCGCGATCAGGATGCCGGACAGTGCCGCTTTGGCTGCAAGATACCACATGGCCCCGCCATGGCGGCCCGCCCGGCACAAGGCAAGCGGGCAAATGAAAAGGGCGGAGCCTTGCGGCCCCGCCCCTTCGAATCGCCTGTCAGACCGGCTTACTTGGCGGTCTTGAGGTAGGCGATGATGTCGGCGCGTTCCTGATCGCTCGACACGCCGGCGAAGGTCATCTTGGTGCCCGGGGCATAGGCCTTCGGGCTCTTGAGCCATTCGTTCAGCGCAGCGTCGTCCCACTTGCCGCCCTTGCCCTTGAGGGCGTCGGAGAAGGCAAAGCCGGCGCGGCCCTGGCCCGCGGCTTCGCCGTAAACGCCGGCAAGGTTCGGGCCGATGCCGTTGGCGCCGCCCGCGTTGATCGTGTGGCAAGCCTTGCACTGGGCAAAGGCCTTTTCGCCCTTGGCGGCATCGCCCACCACGGCGGCGGCCGCCGCACCCTTGGCATCGCCAGCCGGGGCCGCCGGAACGGCGGGAAGCGGCAGGTTCGAGCCCTGCTTGTTGAGATAGACCATGATCGCGGCGCGTTCAGCCGAATCCGACACGCCGGCAAAGCTCATCTTGGTGCCCGGGGCATAGGCCTTGGGGTTCTTGAGCCATTCGTTCAGGCTGGCGAAGTCCCACTTGCCGCCCTTGCCCTTGAGGGCGTCCGAGAAGGCAAAGCCGCCGCGGCCCGTGGCCACGTTTTCGCCCAGCACACCGTAAAGGTTCGGGCCGATGCCGTTGGCGCCGCCCTGGGTGGCGGTGTGGCACGACTGGCACTGCTTGAAGGCAGCTTCGCCCTTGGCCGGATCGGCCGCAGCCAGCAGGGCCTCGATCGATTCTTCGGTCTTGCCGCCCTCTTCAGAGACGACGCCTTCGATCGCGTAGCCCATCTGTTCGGGACGGTGGTGCTTGTCAGCCTTGAAATAATGCCCGCTCACGCTGGCAAGGCCGAGAGCCACGACGCCCGAAAACAGCGTCCAGCCAGCAATGGTATTGAAGCGATCAGCCATGGAATTTGCCCCGTTGGGAAAAGCGCTCTTGAAGGTTTGCGCAGCGCTCTAGTGTCGCCATGGCCCGAGCGCAAGGGGCATTGCGGCTGCCGCAATTGCCGCCTAGCCATGTTTCCCATGTTTTCTTCGCTCCTGATCGCCAACCGTGGCGAAATCGCCTGCCGCGTCATCCGCACCGCCCGCGCCCTGGGGATCCGCACCGTGGCGGTCTATTCCGAGGCCGATGCCGGGGCGCTGCACGTGCGCCAGGCCGATGTGGCCGTGCCGATCGGCCCGGCCCCGGCGCGCGAAAGCTATCTTGTGGGCGAACGGATCATCGCGGCGGCCAAGGCTTCGGGGGCAGAGGCGATCCACCCCGGTTACGGCTTCCTGTCGGAAAACGCCGAATTTGCCGAAGCGGTGATCGCCGCCGGGCTGATCTGGGTCGGCCCCGATCCCGCCAGCATCCGCGCCATGGGGCTCAAGGATGCGGCCAAGCAGGTGATGATCGAGGCCGGGGTTCCGGTCACCCCGGGCTATCTTGGCGCCGACCAGTCGGCCGCCCGGCTCGAGGCCGAAGCCGGCGCGATCGGCTATCCCGTGCTGATCAAGGCCGTGGCCGGCGGCGGCGGCAAGGGGATGCGGCGGGTCGATTCGCCCGCCGACTTCGCCGCTGCACTTGCCTCGTGCCAGCGCGAAGCGGCGGCCAGTTTCGGCAATGATCAGGTGCTGATCGAAAAATACATCCTCGCGCCGCGGCACATCGAAGTGCAGGTGTTCGGCGATGCCCACGGCAATGTCGTCCACCTGT
>JAYSCF010000139.1:0-5415 GCA_041915005.1 Novosphingobium sp. | reverse complement strand
CAGATAACTGGCAGCCACAATCCCGCCAATTACAATGGCTTCAAGATGGTATTTCAGGGCCGCCCGTTTTTCGGCGCGGACATCCAGGAACTGGGCCGGCTTGCGGCCAGCGGGGCCTGGTCCGATCGCGCTGGGCTGGCCGCGCCGGTCAACGAACAGCGCGACATTCTCGATGCCTATATCGATCGGATGATCGAGGGGCTGGACGGGATCGACCGGGATCGGCTCGCCGCGCTCAAGATCGGTTGGGATGCGGGCAATGGCGCGGCGGGGCCGGCGCTGGAGCGGTTGGTCAAAAAGATCCCCGGCGAACACCATCTGCTTTACACCCAAGTCGACGGGACTTTCCCGAACCATCATCCAGACCCGACCGAGGAGAAGAATCTAGTCGATCTGCGCGCGCTGGTCGCTGCGAAGTCGCTCGATTTTGGTATAGCTTTCGATGGTGACGGCGACCGGATCGGTGCGATCGATGGCGAAGGCCGGGTGATCTGGGGCGATCAGTTGCTGATGATCTATGCCGAAGACCTGCTGCGCCAGGTGCCGGGGGCCACGATCATCGCCGATGTGAAAGCGTCGCGCGCATTGTTCGAGCGGGTGACCGCGCTGGGCGGCCAGCCGCTGATGTGGAAGACCGGGCACAGCCTGATCAAATCCAAAATGAAGGAAGTCGCCTCGCCGCTGGCCGGCGAAATGAGTGGCCACGTCTTTTTCGCCCACCAATACTATGGCTTTGATGATGCGCTTTATGCCGCGGTGCGGCTGATCGCGGCCTCTGCCCGGTTGGGCCGTTCGGTCACCGAACTGCGCGGGGCGATGCCGGCGTTGATCAACACGCCTGAACTGCGTTTCCAGGTTGATGAAAGCCGCAAGTTCGCTGTGGTGGACGAGGTCAAGCAGCGGCTTCAGGCCGAAGGCGCGACCGTCGATGCGACAGACGGCGTGCGTGTCTCCACGGCTGACGGGTGGTGGCTGCTGCGCGCCTCGAACACGCAGGATGTGCTGGTTGCCCGCGCCGAAAGCGAAGACGAGGCCGGGCTGGAGCGGCTGCTTGCCCAGATCGACGCTCAGCTGGCGGCCTCTGGCCTCAAGCGCGGGCCGCAGGCCGGGCACTAAGCCCGCGGACTACAGCACGAAGGGCAGGGCCAACGCCGAAGCCGCGATGCTGGCCAGCATCGCGGCGGCGCCCTGCCAGCCGCGCCGCCAGCCGGCGATGCTCAGCAAGGTTCCGGTCTTGAACAGGGTGTTGAGCACGAAGGGCGGCATCAGCACGAGCCCGGCGATATGCGGGGCGAGCGTGCCCGGCGGCAGGTTGCCCATGGCGATGATCGCGGAATCGACATCGACGACTCCCGAAACCGCCAGCACCGTTGCCAGCCCGGCATCGCCGTAGCGTTCCAGAATCCAGCGGGCGACGACTGTCAGCACCATGGTCAGCCCCATCAGCGCCAGCGCGGGGCCGAGATCGAAGGGGTTGCGCACCGGCATGGTTTCGTCCGCGGTGGTCATGCCCGCGCTGCGGCGGGTGAGGATCAGCGCGGTGGCGATCAGGCTCACCACCATGCCCGGGGCGGCCAGCATGGCCAGCGTCGGCCAGGCAAAGCTGGCCAGCGCCCCGGTCAGCACCATGATCCGCGCGAACATTACCGCAGAGGCCAGCGCGATGGCGCCGTTGCAGACCGCCGCGTCGTTGGCCGGATCGCGCAGCTTGCCGGCGAGCGAGGCGGTGACCGCGGTGGAGGAAACCATGGCCCCGGCGGCCGAGGTGGCAAGCGTGCCGCGCGCGGGGCCGACCAGTCGGGCGGCGGCATAGCCGGCAAAGCTGAAACCCGAAACCATCACCACCACCAGCCACAGCTGGCGCGGATGCCACACCCCGTAGGGACCAAACGGGGTGTCGGGCAGCAGGGGAAGGATCACCAGCGCAATCAGGGCAAAGCGCGCGATGGCCATCATCTCGCGCTCGTCGATATGGCGCAGCAGGTGATGCAGCCGGCTGCGCAGCGCCAGCACCAGCACGGTCACGCCGGCGCCCACGCTGGCCAGCGTGGCCTCGCCGCTGCCGGCCAGGAACCCGCAGGCGACCGTCAGCAGCCCGGTCAGGCTGGCGGTGCCGCGGATATTGTCCTCGCGCTGGGTGGTGCGCCAGTAGCCCAGCACGACCAGCGCCGTGCTTGCCAGCATCAGGATCAGGGCCAGGGTGGCTGCGCGTTGCTGCAAGGCTCCGGCGATGCCGCCGGCCAGCCCCAGCAGGCCATAGGTGCGGATCCCGGCAAAGCGGTGTCCGGCCGGCTCGCGGCGCTGCACCCAGCCGCGCTGGATCCCCACCAGCAGCCCCAGAGCCAGTGCGATGGCAAGCCCGGATAGCTCGGAATAATCGATGATGGCTGGGCCCTGCATGCGCCGGTCTTGGCAGGCACCGCGCGGCGATGGAAGGGGGAACTTGCACCGTCGTCCGCGGCGGCGATTGTCCCTTCCCTCGCCGCCGCATTGCCCCCACATTCAGGGGCGATGACCATCGCCGCCCTCCCGCCCGAACTTGCGCAGTGGTTTGCGCAGCGTGGCTGGCAGGCGCGGCGCCACCAGCGCGCGATGCTTGATGTCGCCGCCAGCGGGTGCCACGCGCTGCTGGTGGCCGATACCGGGGCAGGCAAGACCCTGGCGGGGTTCCTGCCGACCCTGGCGGCATTCTGTCCGTCCACCCTGGCTGGCTCGCCCCCTCCCGAAGGGCTCCACACGCTCTATGTCTCGCCGCTCAAGGCGCTGGCACACGATGTGCAGCGCAACCTGCTTGCGCCGGTGGCCGAGATGGGGCTGGCGATGCGGATCGAAACCCGCAGCGGCGACACCCCGTCCGAGCGCAAGGCCCGCCAGCGCGCCCGCCCGCCGCAGGTGTTGCTGACCACGCCCGAATCGCTCTCGCTGCTGCTGTCCTATCCCGAGGCGGGTGAACTGTTCGGATCGCTCCAGCGGATCGTGATCGACGAGGTCCACGCCTTTGCCAGCGGCAAGCGCGGCGATCTGTTGGCGCTGGCGCTGGCCCGGCTGCAGGCGATTGCCCCGGCGATGCAGCGGGTGGCGCTGTCGGCCACGGTGGCCGATCCCGATGCCTGGCGGGGTTGGCTTGCGCCGCATGGAGCGATCGATGCGGTCACACTGGTCGAAGGCGAGCAGGGTGCGCCTGCCGAGCTTTCGATCCTGCTGCCGCAAGATGCGCGGGTGCCGTGGGGCGGCCATGCCGCGGCCTGGGCGATCCCGCAGCTCTATGCGGCGATAGCGGCCAACCGGACCACGCTGGTCTTTACCAACACCCGCTTTCTGGCCGAATTCATCTTCCAGAAGCTGTGGGACGCCAACGAAGACCACCTGCCGATCGGCATCCACCACGGCTCGCTGTCAAAGGAAGCGCGGCGCAAGGTGGAAGGCGCGATGGCGCGGGGCGAACTGCGCGCGCTGGTCTGTACGGCCAGTCTCGACCTGGGCGTCGACTGGGGCGACATCGATCTGGTCGTGCAGATGGGCGCGCCCAAGGGGTCTTCGCGGCTGCTCCAGCGGATCGGGCGGGCCGGTCACCGGCTTGATCTGCCGAGCCGAGCGATGCTGGTGCCAGGCAACCGGTTCGAGTTCCTGGAAGCGATGGCAGCACAGGAGGCGGTCGAGGAGGGGCAGCGCGACGGCGAGGATTTTCGCCCTGGCGCGCTCGATGTGCTGGCCCAGCATGTCATGGTCTGTGCCTGTGCGGGTCCGTTTGACGGCGCGGCATTGCTGGGCGAAATCCAATCGGTGCAGGTCTATCGCTGGGTCGATGCACAGACCTGGGCGCGGGTGCTCGATTTCGTTGCCACGGGGGGCTACGCGCTGCGGGCCTATGACCGGTTCCAGCGGATCGTGCGCGGCCGTGACGGGCTGTGGCGGCTGACCCACCCCGATCATGCTGCGCGGTTCCGGCTCAATGCCGGGATCATCATGGATGCCGAAATGGTCGATGTGGCCTTTCGCAACGGACGCTCGCTCGGCCGGGTGGAAGAGGGCTTCGCGGCCAGTCTCAAGCCGGGCGCGACCTTCCGCTTTGCCGGCCTCGATCTCGAAGTCGAAGCCCTGCGCGAGACGATGCTGGTCGTGCGCGCCGCGAAGCGTGCCGGGCTGATCCCCAGCTACATGGGTGCACGCATGCCGCTGACCACCCACCTCGCCGAGCGCGTGCAGGCCTTGCTGGCCGATCGCCCAGGCTGGGCGCGGTTTCCCGATGACGTGCGCGAATGGCTCGAAGCCCAGGATTGGCGTTCGCAGCTGCCAGGCCCCGGAACCCTGCTGGTGGAGAGTTTCCCGCACGAAGCCCGCCACTACAGCGTGTTCCACACCTTTGCCGGTTGGCCGGCCAACCAGTCGCTGGGCATGCTGGTCACCCGGCGGATGGAGGCTCTGGGCCTGGCCCCGCTGGGCTTTGTCGCGAGTGACTATGCGCTTGCGGTCTGGGGGCTTCGGGCGATCGAGGATCCCGCGGCCTTGCTCTCGCCCGATATCGTCGCCGATGAGTTCGCGGCGTGGGTGCAGGACAGCTATCTGCTGCGCCGTGCATTTCGGGAAGTGGCGGTCATTTCCGGGTTAGTCGAGCGCCAGCAACCCGGGCAACGCAAGACCGGGCGACAGGTGACCTTCTCGACCGACCTTATCTACGATGTGCTGCGCCGTTATGAACCCGACCATGTGCTGATCGATGCAGCCTGGGCCGATGCCAGGGCGCGGATGACGGACATTGTTCGATTGGGCGCCCTGCTGGAGCGGGCGGGCAATGAGATCTGCCATGTCCGGCTTGACCGGGTGAGCCCGCTTGCCGTGCCGGTGCTGGTGATGATCGGGCGTGAAAGCCTGCCCCAAGGGGCGGCCGATGATGAACTGCTGCTTGAGGCGGAAGGGCTTGCGGCTGCCGCGATGCGGCCCACGTCGACGGCAGACGAGGACGGCGTCGACACGGATTGAAGGCATGAAAAAAGGGGGCGGATTGCTCCGCCCCCTGATTTCGGTTCCGAATGGATTCAGCTTAGTTGGTTGCAGCCCCGGAGGTCTGAGCCTTGCTGAATTCGGAATACTGTTCGTTGCCGACGAAGCCGAAAGCCGTGACGCCCGAACCCTTGATGATGTTCAGCACCTGGGCCGAAGTCTCATAGGGAGCCTGCGGATCGGGCTGGAACTGCAGTTCCGGTTCCGGCTTGACCTTCAGGGTCGCCTGCAGCGTGCTCATCAGCTGACCACCATCAAGCGGGGTGCCGTTCCAGAGAATCTGGCTGTTCGACTCGATCACCAGCTTGTTCTTGTCGCGCTTGATCACGACGTCCGGCGGCGGAGCCGACGGATTGGGCAGGTCGATGTTCACGGCGTGGGTGGCCACGGGGATGGTGATGATGAACATGATGA
>JAYSCF010000138.1:0-5490 GCA_041915005.1 Novosphingobium sp. | reverse complement strand
GAAAATGAAGCTCATAACCTGAAGGTCGTAGGTTCAAATCCTACCCCCGCAACCAACAAAACCCATCACACTCTCATCGTTCCAAGCTCCCTTCGGGGAGCTTTTTGCGTTTCTGGGTCGCTGGAGCGCCACGCAAACAACTGCGCCGGCTCGGCATGACCGGGCTGCAATCGGCCAATATCTCGGCCAAGCTGCTGCGCGAACTGGGCGGCGGGGCCACCATCGGGCCGATGCTGATCGGGATGGAAAAGCCGGTGCAGATCGCGCCAATGACCGCTATCGCACCCGACGTGCTCACCCTCGCCGTGCTGGCGGCGGGGATTTTCTCAGCCGATGCCTAGGCGGTAAGCCGTTTTCGACGGACGACACGCCGGCATCGGAATACTAATGTTCGGATCG
Source organism: Novosphingobium sp. (assembly GCA_041915005.1). Lineage (GTDB taxonomy): Bacteria > Pseudomonadota > Alphaproteobacteria > Sphingomonadales > Sphingomonadaceae > Novosphingobium. Next base: position 5,091 of record JAYSCF010000138.1, on the reverse strand, counting down.
GGTGCCCATACAGGCACCTGGTCAGCCAAGGGGGCAGACAATGCTTAGCTATCTCAAAGGGTCCATCCTGTTTGCCGTGCTCTGCCTTGGGGCAGCGTTCGGCTTTGGCTGGTACCAGTCTCATGCGCTCGGGGGGGCGCTTGCCGCGCTGTGGTCGGTGGCGATTCTGGCTGTGCTCGAAGTGTCGCTGAGCTTCGACAACGCGGTGGTCAATGCCACCGTGCTGCAAACCATGGATGCGGTGTGGCGCAAGCGTTTCCTGACCTGGGGCATGGTGATTGCGGTGTACGGCATGTTCATCCTGTTCCCGCTGCTGATCGTGGCCCTGGCCGCGAACATCAGCCCGGTCGCGGCGATGCACCTTTCGTTCAGCGACCCCCATCGTTACGAGGTGATCATTTCTTCGGCGCACGTGCCGATCGCGGGTTTTGGCGGCGCGTTCCTGCTGATGGTCGGGCTGAAGTTCTTCTTCGACGAAGACAAGGAAGTGCACTGGATTGCCGCGATTGAACGCTGGCTTACCCGGTTTTCGGCGCTCCCGTCGATCGAGATGGCCTTTGTCCTGCTGCTGGTCTGGGGGATCTCGCTGCAGCTCGCCGTGGCGGATGCCTACAGGTTCATGGCCAGCGCTGTGCTCGGTATCGCGGCCTTCATCGGGGTTGATGCGCTGGGCGTTGCCCTGGAGGCGCGCGAAGAACGGCTCAAGGCGGCGGGTGCGCTCGTGCGTTCGGGGCTGGGCGGGTTCATCTACCTCAACGTGCTCGACGCGTCGTTCAGCTTTGACGGGGTAATTGGCGCGTTCGCGATTTCGAACAACATGATCATCATCGCCCTGGGCCTGTCCATCGGCGCGATGTTCGTGCGTTCGCTCACCGTCATGCTGGTCGACAAGGGCGCGCTCGCGGAATTCAAGTTCCTCGAACACGGGGCGTTCTGGGCGATCGTGGCGCTGGGTAGCACCATGCTGGTATCGGCCATCCACGAAATCCCCGAGGCCTTTACCGGGTTGATCGGGGCGGTTTCGATCTTTCTGTCGATCGTGTGGTCCTTGCGGCACCGCACGCCGGAATAGGGACGCACTGCCGGGGCTCATCAAGCCGTTGTTCGTGGTCTGACTAAGGGGCGCGCGACTAGTAGGCCCGATCGTGCACCAGCACCCGCAGCGTGGCGGCGACGATGACGATGTCGCGCCACAGGGACCAGCCGTCGACATATTCGAGATCGGCATCGAGCCGGCTCTCGAGATCGGCGGCGTGGTCGGTCGCCCCGCGCAGGCCGCGCACCTGGGCCAGACCGGTCAGCCCGGGCTTGAGCGCGTGGCGCTGCCAATACCGCCGGCTGACTTCCCAGAACAGCTTGTCGCCGGCCTGCGATCCCAGCGCATGGGGGCGGGGGCCCACCACCGACATTTCCCCGCGCAGCACGTTGACCAGTTGGGGCAGCTCATCGATGCTGGTTGCCCGGATGATCCTGCCGACCCGGGTGATCCTTGGATCCTGGCGGGTGACCGACCGCAGGCCGGCGCGGTCGCTGCTGGCGGCCTGCATCGAACGGAACTTGTACATCGCGAAGAAGCGGTTGCCCCGCCCGACCCGGCGCTGGACGAACAGCACCGGCCCGCCGTCTTCAAGCCGGATGGCGATCATCACGATCAGCAGCAAGGGCGACAGCAGCGTGAGGCCCAATGCCGCCACCGCCATGTCGAACAGGCGCTTGAACGCCCGCGCCCTCAGCCCGAGCGGCCCGATCGACACGCGCAGCCAGCCGTGCCCGCCCGCAATCCGCGCCCCCAGCGCGCCCAGTTCGGCAACGCTGTCATCCAGCAGTTCGCCAGCGATGTTCGCCCCCTTGAGAATGATCGCCCAAACGGCCCGGCGTTCGGGCGGGCAGGAAATCACCACCCGGTCCACTGCGTGAAGCAGCAGGCCGATCCGGTGGAGGGCCTGCGGGTCATCCAGCGCCGGGGCCAGGCCATAGTCCGCCAGCACCACCTTGCGCACGCCCGGTAGCGCGATGGCGGGGCCCCCATCATCGATCAGCAATTCGTTGATCACCACCCGGCCGCAGCGCCAGGCGATGACGCGGCGCATGGCCAACCGGATCGCGCCCAGCGCCGCCACCGCGAGCAGCACGCCGCCGCTGAAGGCCATGCGCGAAAATTCGGTGCTCGATTTGGTATAGAAGGCAATGAACACGACAGTCCCGGCCGAAAGGGCCAGGGCCGTGACCGCCTTGGCGATGCCGTGGCTGGCCGCGGCGAGCGCGTCGGCGGAATAGGCGCCGTTGTAGAGCCCGATGGTCAGGAACACGGGCAGGATCAACTGGGCCAGCAGCACGGCCATCGCCGGGCCCGGCGGGCCGAGGTAGAGATAGCCGGCGATCCAGAAGCTGGCGAACAGCGCGGCGGTGTCCGCGAGGATCAGCGCGAGATAGCATTGCAGTCGCCGCCGTTCGAGTGGCCGGGCCCGCGGCAGGGCGCGCAGCCTCGGCGCGCGCAGGGCATCATCCGCAGCGATGCGTGCAGCCGAAGAACGGCTCACGGGAAAGACCGGTGTGTTGCGACCACGGATAAATCCGTAGTTCGCGGCGGCTGGAGTCGTAAAGCAAAATATTGCTTTAATTGAGTTATTTAGAATTCTATCCGCGCGGCGCGGCGGCTCGGGTGATTTCGGCCAGCCCCTGGGCCAGCAGCAGTTCGGCGTTCTGGCTGTTGCCCAGCAGGGCGCGGTGCAGGTCCATCAGCCGATCCAGCAGCCGCGCCAGCCGCTTGCCCCGCCAGCGCCCGAGCTGCGTGGCGAGATCGCGGGTGTCTTTCCAGAACACCCGGCGGGCGGCGGATTCGGCATCGAGCAGCGCCTTGATATCGCCGCGCGGGCCAAGCTTGCCGGCCAGGTCGGCCAGCTGCGCCGCGCGCCGTTCGAACGCCAGCAACAGGCCCACCGGATTCATGCCCAGTTCGCGCAGGCGCTGGAGTTCGCCGGGCAGCTTGGCGGTTTGACCGCTCAGCACGACATTGACCAGCGACATGAAGCCATCGTCTTCGGTGCTGGCGCCGATGGCATCGAGTGCCGCCAGATCGGCGTTGCGCGGCGCGGCAGGGCTGGCGTCGAGATAGAGCGCCAGCTTGGTCACTTCGGACTGGGCGAGGCGGGTGTCGAGCGCGGCGGCGCGGGCGATGCGTTCAGCCAGATCGCCGCCCAGCCGCACCCCGGCGGCATCGGCCATGTCGCGCACGCTGCCGGTAACGCTGCGCAGGTCGGGCAGATAGAACATCGCGACCAGCGCATCGGGGCGATTGGCCAGCAGCTTGGCCGTGCGCGACTTGTCCGTGGCGCTGGAGGCAACGATCAGCACCGGGCAGGCTTCTCCCTCGCCCGCAAGCAGGTTTTCGACCGCGTCATGGGCTTCATCGCCGCTGGCCCGGACCCAGATATGGCGGGCATCGCCGAACAGCGAGGTCGAGCGCGCCTCGTCGCCAAGCCGCACGGGATCCTTGCGCAGCTCCGCGCCGGCCAGTTCGACCCGCTCGCCCGCCTCGGGCAGCAGCGCGGCGATGTGATTGGCGGCATCGGTCGTACCGGCTTCATCGGGGCCGCAGAAGAAAAAGACCCGGGCCTGCCGCGCCGCAGTGGCGGCAAGGCCGCGAAAATCCTTCTGGGTGGCTTTCACGGGTTCGGTGCGTCCCGCCCGCGCAGGTGCAGCGAAACCTTGGTCACGATCTGCCCGGCGACTTCGCGCGAGAGGTTTTCAAGCGCAGTCTGCTCTGCTGCCACGGTGGCGTATTCAGAGCTGACCACGTCGATCCCGGCATCGGAGCCGGCCGTGGCATCGAGCAGGATCTCGCCGCTTGCCAGATCGACCAACTGATAGCGTGCCCGCAGGGTGCGGCGTTCGCGCGCAATGGTATCGTCCGAAAGCAGGCCCATGCCTTCGAGCCGGTCATCAAGCCTGACATCGAGCCGGTAGCGCGCCGTCCCGGCCGCGCCGCTGGCACCCAGCCGATCGGTCAGCGCATTGCGCACCAGCCAGCCGGACTTGCCCTCGATCGGGGTGACGATCACCCCGGAAAGACCCCGCGCAACCGCGCCCGAGGAACCGCCCGCATACATCGGCTGAAGCCCGCAGGCGGTCAGCAGCAGCGCGATCAGCAGGGCGCCGAACTGTTTCATGCGACGAGGTTTACCAGCCGGTCGGGCACGACGATCACTTTCTTCACCGGTTTGCCATCCAGCGCACGCTGCACCTTGTCCGAGGCCAGGGCAAGCGCTTCGACCTGGTCCTTGGGCAGGCCCTTGGCCACCGTGATGGTGTCGCGCAGTTTGCCCAGCACCTGGATCGCGATCGTCACTTCGTCCTCGACCAGCAGGGCGGGATCGACCGGCGGCCAGGCGGCATCGGCGGCCAGGCCATCTGCGAAGGTGCTCCAGGCTTCTTCGGCAAGGTGCGGCATCATCGGGGCGACCAGCAACAGCAGGGCGCGGATCGCGGCCGAGCGGCTGGCCGAAGGTGCGGCCTTGTCGATCGTGCTGGTCAGTTCGTAGATCCGCGCCACGGCCTTGTTGAAGCCCAGGCCTTCGATGTCTTCGGCCACGGCGGCCACGGTCTGGTCGCGCTTGCGATCAAGGGCCTTGTCCTCGCCGGTGGCAGCGGCATCATACTGGCCGAACAGGCGCCACAGCCGCTGGACGAAACGGGCGCAGCCTTCGATCCCGGCTTCCGACCACGGCAGGTCGCGCTCGGGCGGGCTGTCCGACAGCATGAACCAGCGCACCGCGTCAGCGCCGTACTGGTCGATGATGTCGTCGGGATCGACCACGTTCTTCTTCGACTTCGACATCTTGATGACGCGGCCGATTTCGACCGGGCCGCCATCGGACCTGAGCGTGGCGCTGTCGGCGCCGCGGTCGATGTCGCTGGGTGCGAAATAGATCGGCTGGCCATTGGCCGGATCGACGCGGCTATAGGTTTCGTGGGTGACCATGCCCTGCGTGACCAGGCTGGCGAAGGGCTCCTTCACGTCGATCAGCCCGATGTGGGCCAGCGCGCGGGTCCAGAACCGGGCATAGAGCAAGTGCAGGATCGCGTGCTCGA
>JAYSCF010000137.1:0-5527 GCA_041915005.1 Novosphingobium sp. | reverse complement strand
GAAATCTGGACGGCGAGCCAGGCGCCCCATGCCGCGCGCCAGGCTGCGGCCGATGCCCTGGATATGCGCCTGGCCGATGTGGTGCTCTATCCGGTGCTCGCAGGCGGCAGTTTCGATGCCCGGCTCGACAATCGCCACGTGGCCGAGGCCGCGTTGATCGCCAAGGCGGTGGGTCGGCCGGTGCAACTCACCTGGTCGCGCTGGCAGGAGCAGGTTGCCATCCCGCCGCGCGCGCCGGCAGCGGCCCTGTTGGGCGCAAGACTGGCGCCGGATGGCTCGCTTGCCGCGCTCAAGGTGCGCGTTGCCATGCCGGGCAGCGCCAACGAATTCGGCGCCCGTCTGTTCGCGGGCGATAGTCCGCGCTCGGCGCTGGGGCGGCAGAACCGGCCCGATCCGCTGACCCTGGCGGGGGCGGTGCCGCCCTATGGCATCCCGCATTTGCTGGTCCAGCACGTGCCGGTGGCCACGGCGCTGCCCAGCGCGCGGCAGCGCGGCAATGGCGCGGCGCTGGGCTGCTTCCTGATCGAAACCTTCATCGACGAACTGGCCCGCCGCGCCAGCCACGAGCCGCTGTCCTACCGCATGGCGATGCTGGCCGAGGATCCGCGCCTTGCCGCCGTACTGCAACGCGCGGCCACGCTGGCACAGTGGGGCGGGGGCGTGGCCGGCAGCGGGCAGGGACTGGCCTGCCACCGGATGACCACGGCCGGGCGCGAAGGACGGATCGCCCTGGTCGCATCGGCCCGGCGCGATGATCGCGGCATCCGGGTCGACAAGCTGACCGCGGTGGTCGACATTGGCCGGATCGTGAACGTCGATATCGCACGTCAGCAGATCGAAGGGGGCTTGATCTTCGGCATGGCTCTCGCCACCGGGGCGACCAGTGCCTATGCCGATGGCCTGCCGCTGACCGGGCGGCTTGGCCTGATGGGGCTGCCCGTGTTGTCTGATTGCCCGGAGATCGAAGTGGAATTTGTCGAAAGCGCTGCCGATCCGTTTGATCCGGGCGAACTGGGCGTGGCCGTGGCCGCCCCGGCGATCGCCAATGCGCTGGTCGCCTCGGGCAGCGAACCGCTGCACACCCTGCCGCTGACGATGGAGCAGGCGTGATGGCCCCCGCGAACCATCCCGCCGTGGCCGCGCCGCGCGTTGGCGTGCTGTTGGTCAACCTTGGCACCCCCGATGCGCCGACCCCCCAGGCGGTGCGCCGCTATCTCAAGGAATTCCTGTCCGATCCCCGCGTGGTGGAAATTCCGCGGCTGATCTGGTGGCCGATCCTCAACGGGATCATCCTCAACACCCGCCCCAAGAAGAGCGCGCATGCCTATGCGCAGGTCTGGACCGACGCGGGATCGCCGCTGGCCGCGATCACCAAGGGCCAGGCCGAAGCCTTGCAGGGGCTGATGGGCCAGGGCGTGCTGGTGCGCTGGGCGATGCGCTATGGCAATCCCGCGCTGGGCGCCGAAGTGCAGGCGATGAAGGAAGCCGGGTGCGAGCGAATCCTCGTCTGCCCGCTCTATCCGCAATATTCGGGCGCGACCAATGCCACCGTGATCGATGCCCTGGGCGCGCAACTGGCCAAGATGCGCTGGCAGCCGGCGCTGCGCACGCTGCCGCCCTATTACGACGATCCGCTGCACCTCACCGCATTGCGCACCGACCTTGCCCGCCAGCTCGATGCCCTGCCGTTTCGCCCCGAAGTGCTGCTGCTGTCGTTCCACGGCATGCCCGAACGCACGCTGCACCTTGGCGACCCCTATCATTGCCAGTGCCGCAAGACCGCGCGGCTCCTGGCCGAGGCGCTGGCCCCGGCCTATCCCGATCTGCGCGTGGAAGTGAGCTTCCAGTCGCGCTTTGGCCGGGCCAAGTGGCTGGAACCCGCGACCGATGCGGTGCTGGCCGCCGAGGCCAGGGCCGGCACCCGGCGGCTTGCCATCGCGGCCCCGGGCTTTTCTGCCGATTGCCTTGAAACCCGCGAGGAACTGGCGATCCGCGGGCGCGAACAATTTCTCGAAGCGGGCGGGGCAGACTATGCCGCGCTCGATTGCCTCAACACCTCGCCCGCCGGAATGGCGATGCTCGAAGCGCTGGTGCGCCGCGAGCTGGCGGGGTGGATCTGACCTTGATGGGAGAGTGATAGCAATGCCCGGCCTGAACCCAGCGATCGACCCCGATGGACTGCTTGAATTCTCGGTGGTGTTCACCGACCGTTCGCTCAACCACATGAGCCAGACCTTCCAGCAGGTGATGCGCGACATCCATGCAACGCTGGCCGATGTCTACAAGGCCGAGCGCGTGGCCGTGGTGCCGGGCGGCGGCTCCTATGCGATGGAATCGGTCGCGCGCCAGTTCGCCACCGGCAAGCGGGTGATGGTGATCCGCAACGGGTTCTTCTCCTATCGCTGGAGCCAGATCTTCGAAGCCGGCGCGATCCCTGCGCACGAAACCGTGCTCAAGGCCCGACGCATTGGCGATGGGCCGACTGCGCCGTTTGCCCCGGTTCCGGTGGAAGAAGCCGTGGCCGCGATCCGCGCCGAACGGCCCGAAGTGGTCTTCGCCCCGCACGTCGAAACCGCCAGCGGGATCATCCTGCCCGATGATTACATCAAGGCCGTGTCCGCCGCCGCGCATGAGGTTGGCGCGCTGTTCGTGCTCGATTGCGTCGCTTCGGGCTGTGTCTGGGTCGACATGGCCGAATGCGGCGTCGACGTGCTGATCTCCGCCCCGCAAAAGGGCTGGTCGGCCAGCCCCTGTGCCGGGCTGGTGATGCTCAATGCCGCCGCGCTCGAGGCTTGCCGTGCCGCCAAGTCGACCAGCTTCGCGATCGACCTGGGGCGCTGGGTGGCGATCATGGAGGCCTATCTGTCGGGCGGCCACGCCTATCACGCGACCATGCCGACCGACGCGCTGGTCGGCTTCCGCGATGCCATGCTGGAAACCAAGGCCGCCGGGTTTGAAACCCTGCGCGCGGCGCAGTGGGAGCAGGGCAATGCGGTGCGCGCGATGCTGGCCGCCAAGGGCGTTCAGTCGGTCGCCGCCGATGGCTTTGCCGCGCCCGGCGTGGTGGTGTGCTACACCAGCGATCCCGAAGTGCAGAACGGCAAGAAATTTGCCGCGCTGGGCTATCAGATCGCTGCGGGCGTGCCGCTGATGGTGGATGAAGGCGCGGATTACAAAAGCTTCCGCATCGGTCTGTTCGGGCTCGACAAGCTGCTAGACGTGCCGGCCAGCCTGGCGCGTCTGGAAACCGCGTTCGACGCCGTTCTCTAGAAGTCGACCGCGATCCCGTCCTTCACCCAGTCGCCATAGCGGGTGGGCGAAAGGCCAGCGGGGTCTTGCTCGTCCTTGCCTTCTTTCGGCTGGGGCGCAGGCTCGTTGGTCCAGTGCGCTGGCTTGGTGAAGGGCTGGGGGCGCTGGGTGGCACGCTGGGTCATGCCCGCTCTTTGCTCCCGCTGGCCCTGAAAGGCAATTGCCTCTAGGGGGCGGCAATGGACATTCCCGGTTTTCCAGCGCGCAAGGCCGCGCTCCGCTTGCTTGATGCCGTCCTGCGCCGGGGCGAAACGCTTGATCAGGCCGCCCACGGCGCCTTGCAGGGCCTGCGCGGCGGCGCGGACAAGGCGCTGGCCCGCGCGCTGGCCGGCGAAGTGCTGCGCTGGCTGACCGATCTTGACGCGCTGATCGATAGCGCCACGCGGCAGCCGCTCCCCGATGATGCCAAGCCGCGCGCCGCGCTGCGGCTGATGCTGGCGGGCTGGCTGCGGCTTGATACCCCGCCGCACGCGGTGATCGCCACCGGTCTGCCCTTGCTGTCGGGCGGGCCGCGCCGGTTGGCGCATGGGGTGTTTTCCACCCTGGTCAAGCGCGGGGCAGCGCTGCCCGCGGCGCCCAGCCTGCCCGAACGGGTCGCGGCGCGGTGGGGCGCGCATGGCGCGGCGATTGCCGCTGGGCTTGGCGATTTGCCGCCGCTTGACCTGTCGCTGCGCGATCCCGGCGAAACCGCCGACTGGGCCGCGCGACTGGGCGGCATTTCGCTCGCCCCTGGCCATGTCCGCCTGCCGCGGGGAACCGCGGTGGAGAACCTGGAAGGCTTCGATGCGGGGGCCTGGTGGGTTCAGGATCTTGCCGCCAGCCTGCCCGCGCGGCTGCTGGGGCCGGGCGCAGGACGCCGGGTGCTCGACCTGTGCGCCGCGCCGGGGGGCAAGACGCTGCAGCTGGCGGCGGCCGGATGGCAGGTCACCGCGCTTGATGCCAGCGCCAAGCGGCTTGAACGCATGCGCGAGAACCTGGCGCGCACCGGGCTGTCCGCCGATGTGGTGGTGGCCGATGCGCTGGAATGGCAACCTGATGCGCCGTTCGATGCCGTGCTGATCGATGCGCCCTGCACCGCCACCGGCACCTGCCGCCGCCATCCCGACGTGCTCCACCGCATCGGCCCGCGCCAGATCGCGGACATGGCCGAGCTGCAGGCCGCCCTGCTGGCCCGCGCGGCGGGCTGGGTCAAACCCGGTGGGCAGCTGGTCTATGCGGTCTGCTCGCTCGAGGCAGAGGAGGGCGAGGATCAGGCGGCGCGCGTTGCGCTTACCCCCGCACCGATCCGCGCCGAAGAACTGCCCGCCAGCCTTGCCCCCACGGCGGACGGCTGGCTGCGCACTGATCCCGGGATGCTGGGCGATGCGGGCGGGCTTGATGGGTTCTTCGTCGCGCGCTGGCGCGCTTAGGCGTCCTTCAGCCGCTCGGCAAAGCCCTTGCGCAGTTTGGCCAGTTTGGGCGGGATCACCGCCAGGCAATAGGGATTGCGCTGGCCTTCGCCGTCCCAATATTCCTGGTGGTAGTCCTCGGCCGGATACCAGGTTGCGGGGCCTTCGATGCTGGTCACGATCGGCGCGGCATGATCGGGCTGGGCGCGGACGATCGCGGCTTCCGCCTCGGCGCGCTGGGCCGCATCGAGCGGAAAGATCGCCGAACGGTATTGCGTGCCAATGTCGCCGCCCTGCCGGTTGAGCTGGGTCGGATCGTGGGTCACGAAAAACACGTCGAGCAGGTCTGCATAGCTGATGGCAGCGGGATCGAACGCGATGCGGATCGCCTCTGCATGGCCGGTTTCACCGGTGCAGACCTGCTTGTAGGTCGGATCGGCCGCCGTGCCGCCGATATAGCCGCTGGTCACGTCGCTTACGCCGGCAAGCTGGCGGAACACGGCTTCGGTGCACCAGAAGCATCCGCCCGCGAAAATGGCCTCGGCCATGATGGAAGTCCTCCTTGGATCGTGCAGCCAAAGATAGGGCGCGGCGGCGATACGGCAATGGTGGACTTCGCGATCCCGGCGCAATAAATCGCTCGGCCATGACCCAATTGACCGTCGCCGCCCTGCAATTGCCGCTCGGCTCTGCCATCGAGGCGGAAAACATCGCCGCCGTTTCCGCGCTGGTCGAACAGGCCGCTGCTGCCGGGGCGCAGGTGATCCTGCCGCCCGAGCTGTTTTCCGGCCCCTATTTCTGCAAGGTCGAGGACGAGGCGCTGTTCGCGC
>JAYSCF010000136.1:0-5533 GCA_041915005.1 Novosphingobium sp. | reverse complement strand
CGCCGGCCTTGCCGACGTGGACGATCCGCTTGGTATAGGCTTCCATCACCGGGCGGGCGGCTTCGATCGCATCGGGGCGGCCGCCGCACATCACGGTGAGCTGGCCGTTTTCGGCGCCTGCCTGCCCGCCAGTGACGGGGGCATCGACGCAGTGCACCATCAGGTCGCGCGCCTCGACCGCGATCTGCCGCGCGATCCGGGCCGATACTGTGGTGTGATCGATGAACACTGCCCCGGGCTTGAGCTGGGTAAACACGCCGGTCGGGCCCAGCACCACATCGGCCAGATCATCATCGTTGCCCACGCAGGTCAGCACCACATCGGCGCCTTGGGCGGCCTCGGCCGGGCTTTGCGCCACGCGCACGGCGAGGCCCGGGTTGGCTTCCTGCCAGCGCGCCGCGCGTTCGGGCGTTCGGTTGTAGATGGTGAGGGCGTGGCCAGCCTGGCCGATGTGCCGCGCGATTGCGCCGCCCATCACGCCAAGGCCGAGGAATGAGACGTTCATCGCTTGGGTCATGGAGCCAGTCTTTAACGGAGTGGCGCGGCAAATCCACCCGCCGTTTGCATCGGGCCTGCATCGGCCCAGCATTGGCACTTCATTGGCCCTGCATCTGTTTGCATGGGGTGCGCGTTTCGGTTACGGCCCGGGCCGATGGACAAGGCCCTTTCCCCCGACGCCGACAGCGTCGCTTCGCTGCTTACCCTTGACGATGTTCGTGCGGCCGCCGCGCGGATCGCGGGCCGGGTGGTGCGCACGCCCACGCTCTATTCGCGGACCCTGTCGGAAATTACCGGGGCGGAAATCTGGCTCAAGTTTGAAAACCTGCAGTTCACCGCTGCCTACAAGGAACGCGGGGCGCTCAACGCGATCCTGCTGCTCGGCGGGGAACAGTGCAATCGCGGGGTGATCGCGGCCTCGGCCGGCAACCACGCCCAGGGGCTGTCCTATCATGGCAGCGCGATGGGCGTGCCGGTCACGATCGTGATGCCGCGCACCACCCCGACCGTGAAGGTGATGCAGACCGAGGCCGTGGGCGGCAAGGTCGTGCTCGAAGGCGAAAGCTTTGACGAGGCCTATGCCCATGCCCGCAAGCTCGAAGGCGAACTGGGGCTGACCTTCGTCCACCCGTTCGACGATCCGCACGTCGCGGCCGGGCAGGGCACGGTGGCGCTCGAAATGCTCGAGGACGTGCCCGATCTGGAAATGCTGGTGATCCCGGTTGGCGGGGGCGGGCTGGCTTCGGGGATGGGGGTTGCCGCGCGGGCGATCAAGCCCGACATCGGCCTGATCGGGGTTGAGGCGGAGCTGTACCCCTCGATGTACAACCGGCTCAAGCACAATGACCTGCCCTGCGGCGGGGATACCCTGGCCGAAGGGATCGCGGTGCGCGAACCTGGCAATTTCACCTCGAAGGTGCTCAAGCGCCTGCTTGATGACATGGTGCTGGTCAGCGAAAGCGCGCTTGAGCGCGCGGTTTCGCTGCTGCTCCAGATCGAAAAGACCGTGGCCGAAGGCGCGGGCGCGGCCGGGCTGGCCGCCGTGCTGGCCCATCCGGCGCGCTTCAAGGGCCGCAAGATCGGCATCCCGCTGACCGGCGGCAACATCGATACCCGGCTGCTGGCCAACGTGTTGCTGCGCGATCTGGCGCGGTCGGGCCGGCTCGCCCGGCTGCGGCTGGTGCTGCAGGATCGCCCCGGCGCGCTGTTCAACGTGATCCGCGAATTTGACCGGCACAACGTCAACATCCTCGAAGTCTATCACCAGCGGATCTTCACCGGCCTGCCGGCCAAGGGGCTGACCGCCGACATCGAGTGCGAGGCGCGCGACCGTGAACAGCTTGACGCGCTGGTCGAGTCCCTGCGCGAAAAGGGTTACTCGGTCGATCAGGTCGAACTGAACTGAGCCGGGCCGGGCGGGGCCTTGGCACCCGCCCCAGCACGCGAATCCGCGACTTTGCGCATGAGCAGCAAAAAATGCTCCGTGCCCGACGCAGAATCATGGTTAAAAAGCTTTCAACGCGCACCTGCGCTGGGCATAGTGGATTCCTTAGTCCCGCATTAAGGATTTGCCCTGCCGTGACGGCACCCGTTCGCTTTCCCCGGTTCTTCGTGACGAGCGCCGCGCCGTGCCCGTACCTGCCTGGGCGCAGCGAACGCAAGGTGTTCACCGAACTCAAGGGCACCCATGCCGACCAGCTCAACGATGCGCTGGGCCGGATCGGGTTCCGCCGCAGCCAGACCGTGGCCTATCGCCCGAGCTGCGTCGATTGCACGGCCTGTGTTTCGGTGCGGGTCGTGGCGGGGGAATTCCGCGCCTCGGCCACGCAGAAGCGCAATCTCAAGCGCAATGGCGATCTGATCGCCACCGTGTGCCGCCCGTGGTCTACGGCTGAACAGTTCGAACTGCTGCAGCGCTATCTTGGCGCACGCCATCCCGGCGGCGGCATGGCGATGATGGACGAAACCGATTTCGCCGACATGGTCGAACATACGCCGGTCGAAACCTGGTTGGTCGAATACCGCGAGCCGACCAGCGATGGCACTGCCGGGCGGCTGGTCGGCTGCTGCCTGACCGATCGGCAGGGCGATGGCCTGTCGATGATCTACAGCTTCTACGAACCGGACCAGACCCACCGCACGGGGCTGGGCAACTATATCATCCTCGATCACATCCAGCGCGCGGTGAACGAAGGGCTGCCGTTCGTCTATCTCGGCTACTGGGTCGAAGGGTCGACCCGGATGCAGTACAAGGTGCGTTACCGCCCGCTGGAAAAGCTGGGGCGCGAAGGCTGGTCGCGCTTTACCGGCGAGGAGCAGGATCGCCAGATCAGCCTTGCTGCGACCGCGCGCCGCGATGATCTGCCGCTTGATGGCGCGACCAAGGACGGCGCCCATGGCGGGCAGGGGCAGTACAAGCTCGAAGCCTGAAAGCTTGACGCTGGGCTGGCGGATTTGACCGCGCCGTTGCGTATTCTTGTTGCCAAAGGAAAACCCCCTCCCCGCGGGTGCGGGAAGGGGGCTTGCTTGTGCCGTGCGGCTCAGGGGATCAGGCGGGCAGGCCGCTGATCGACTTCATTTCCATGAAGTCCTTGAGCCCGGCCAGGCCGCCTTCGCGGCCGTTGCCCGACTGCTTGTAGCCGCCGAACGGCGCGCCCGGGCTCGGGCCCCAGTTGTTGATCGCGACCATGCCGGCACGCAGCTGGGCTGCGATCGGGGCGGCCTTGGCCGGATCGCCCGAAATCGCGGCCGAAAGGCCATATTCGGTGTTGTTGGCGATCTCGATCGCCTGGTCGAGGTTGTCATAGGCCATGATCGTGGCGACCGGGCCGAAGATTTCCTCCTTGGCGATGCGCATGTCCTCGGTCACGCCCGAGAACACGGTCGGCTGGATGTAATAGCCGCGGTTGACGCCGGCGGGCAGGTCGGTGCCGCCGGTTTCCAGCTTGGCGCCTTCGTCGATGGCCGACTGGATCAGCCCGCGGATCTTGTCATACTGCGCCTTGTTGACGACCGGACCCAGGTGGTTGCCTTCGGCCAGCGGATCGCCAACCGGGGTCGCGGCATACATGGCCGAGACGAAGGCGGCGGCTTCGGCTTCGCGTTCCTTGGGCACCAGGATGCGGGTCGGCGAAATGCAGCTCTGGCCCGAGTTGACCAGCGGGCCCATCGCGGTCGGGGTGAGGTGCTTGGCGAAATCGGCGTCCGGCAGGACCAGGTTCGGCGACTTGCCGCCCAGTTCCTGGTGGACGCGCTTGACGGTGTCAGCCGCCGCCTTGGCAACCATGATCCCGGCGCGGGTCGAGCCGGTGAAGCTGACCATGTCGACATCCGGGTGGCTCGAAATGGCGGTGCCCACGCCCGGGCCATCGCCCTGAACAAGGTTGAACACGCCCGGCGGAACGCCTGCGGCATCAAGGATTTCAGCAAAGATCGCCGCGTTGGTCGGGCATTCTTCCGAAGGCTTGAGCACCATGGTGTTGCCGCCGGCCAGTGCCGGGGCGACCTTGAGCGCGATCTGGTTGAGCGGCCAGTTCCACGGGGTGATCATGCCAACCACGCCGATCGGTTCATAGACCACGGTATAGCCATTGCCGGGTTCGGCGAACTGGAAGTTCTTGAGCGCTTCCATCGTGCCGAGGAACCCGCCGATCCCGGCGCCAACCTGTGCAGTGCCGGCAAAGGACACCGGAGCGCCCATTTCTTCGGCCATGGCAACGGCAAGGTCAGGCGCGCGCTTCTTGTATTCGGCGACGATGCGATCCATCACCGCGAGGCGTTCTTCGCGGGTGGTCTTGCTCCAGGTCTTGAAGGCGCGGCGCGCGGCGGCCACGGCCTTGTCGACGTCGGCCTTGGTGCCCAGCGTGATGACCGAAACGGCTTCTTCGGTGGCTGGATTGATCACTTCGTGGCGCTTGCCACCTTCGCTGTCGACCCACTTGCCGTCAATGTAGTGCTGCAGCCTCTCGCGCATCGCGAATCTCCCTTAATGGTGCGATTAACTCGTCATATGTCGGGTTGGCGGGTTACGATTGCAAGACGCAATTAGTATGCAACACTTACGGCTGTGATCATCCGTCGCGATAAAGCGCCGCTTCGGCCGCGCGGCGGCGGGTCAGCCCCGCCAAAATGCGCCCACCCGCCCGGTTCCAGCGGGCAAATTCACGGGCGGCGGCGGCCCAATCGCCCGCCTTGTGCAGCCGGGTGAGCGCGGCGCGGGCAATCGCCCCGGTGTTGTAGTGAAAGCTGACCAGGGCATCGAACTGCGCCGGGGTGGTGGGGGCGCCGCCCAGCGCGCGATCGACCTCGGCTGCAAAGCGGACAAGATCATCGGCCAATCGGGCATCGCACTGGGCGCGGGTCCAGATCGTGCCTTGGGCTATCCCCGCGCCGGTCGCGCCCCAGCCGATCGTCCACGGCGCGCTGCCGGTGCCGGGATCGGGATAGGCTTCGAACCGGCCATCGGCGCGCCGCCGGGCGCAGCTTTCGAAAGCCTGGATCAGCGCCAGTCCGGCGGGCCCGATGCGGCGTGGGAGCGGGGCTGGGGCGGGGGCGGCCGAGGCCGAGGGGCGGGACGAGCGCGCGAACATGCGCTCCAGCGCGGCGAAAAAGGGCTCTTCAGGTGTCAGGGTGGGCCTCCTTACGCGGGATGGGAGGCGGCGCTATCTACGCAGGCAAGTGCATGTAGGAAAATGATATTGCGGCGTCTGGATGGTAAAAGGGCGTCCGGATTGCTCCGGACGCCCCAGGTACAACACTTGATCGGGTCGCAGTGATCAGGCGCTGTAATACATGTCGTATTCGACGGCCGACGGCGTGGTTTCCCAGCGCAGCACTTCCGGCCACTTCAGTTCGATATACGATTCGATCTGATCCTTGGTGAACACGCCGCCCTGCAGCAGGAAGTCGTGATCGGCTTCGAGCGCTTCGAGGGCTTCACGCAGCGAACCGCAGACGGTCGGCACTTCGGCCAGTTCGGCCGGCGGCAGATCGTAGAGGTTCTTGTCCATGGCTTCGCCCGGGTGGATCTTGTTCT
>JAYSCF010000135.1:5035-5560 GCA_041915005.1 Novosphingobium sp. | reverse complement strand
ACATCGTCTATTCCAACCTCTTCACCGGGGTTCACGGCAACTACCTGCGCCCCTCGATCGTGGCCGCCGGGCTTGATCCCGACAATCTGCCGGTCAGCGACCCTTCGGCGATGAATTTCGGCTCGGGCGGAAACACCGAGGCGAAGGCCTGGAAGGACATCTGGGGCTCGGGCCAGGGGATCGGCGCGGTCAAGGCGGTAGAATCCGTGGCCGAGCGGGTCGACCGGCTCGAAGCCGAATACAACCAGGCCCGCAGCGAACTGGCCGCCAAGGCCCGGATGGCGCTCGCCTAGGCGTCTTCGGTCGCCGGCCACAACAGCGCGGCCATGGCATCAAGCTCGGCAAAGTCCACGCCCGCGCCCAAGGGGTCGCGGCGGTTGAGCCGCATCCTGCGGTGCTGTTCCAGCAGCCGCCGGCCAAGATCCCACTTGCTCACCGCAGGCCTCCAGACACGCAGACAACGATCCAGTTATGGCGCGCGCAGGCGCTGGGCCGACCAGGGGGGCTGGAGGGGGGGGTGGCGGG
>JAYSCF010000135.1:0-5025 GCA_041915005.1 Novosphingobium sp. | reverse complement strand
GGCGCAGCGCCCGCTGCAGCAGCGCCAGCCGTTCAAGCGCATCACCCAGCGCCACTTCTGGCGCGCGCAGGCGCTGGGCCGACCAGCCGTGCTCGATCTGGCCGACCCGCTCGATCACCAATTCATTGTAGGCCCGGTGCGGACCGCGATGCAGCGGCAGCCCGATCCGCACCGCCGCGCCATCGTTGGCCGGCAGCAACAGGCCATTGCGGCGAAAGTCATCGAACCCCAGTCGCTCGCGTCCCAGCGCGTCAAGCAGAGGGAAAAAGCAGCGTTGCCCCATGATCTGGTGCGGCAGGATGTGATGGCGCTGCAAGCCGGGATCATAGCCCGCCTCGCCCCGGCGATTGACTGCGCGAAACGACAGGCGCGTGCGATCCGCCAATCGCCCGCCGCGCACGCTCATGCGTGGATTGTCACGCCGATGATGCCGCCGCCGGGCTGCGGCACCGCGCTCAATCTTTCGCCCGCCGGGCCGGTCAATCGCGCCGCCTCGCGCAGCGGCCCGCTGGCAACAAGATCGTTGATCAGCCGCACCGCGATCCGCGCCACCGCGGCCGGCGGTTGGCCGTGCCCGGCCTCGAGCCGCACCTCTTGCCCGGTCAGCCAACCAAGCCCCTGCGAGGTCATCGCCCCGTCGGCCTGCTGGTGCAGTGTGGTCAGCCCCAGCGCCGGAAATGCCCCGCCGCCAAGCCAGTCGGCCGCCACCGTGCGAAAATAGGCCGGAGCCATCCAGCTGCGCGCCGGCAGCCAGCACACCGCCTCCACCCCAGGCAGCGCGGCCAGGCGCGCACCAAGCCCGGCAACCGCCCGTACAACCGGGATCAAGCCCTGCCCGCCGGCAAGATGCGGCCCCAGCCGCAGCGTTACCGCTTCGCCCACCGGGCGCTGCGCCAACCCCAGCAAGGGGCCATCGGGCGGGCTGGCGGCGGCGGCGGCAGGGGCCAGCCCAAGGCAGTCGAGGGTCAGGCCCATGGCCAGCAGTTCGGCCCAGCCCTGTGCAGCGGGGGCAAGATGGCTGATGCTGAAATCAAGCGGCGCAGCGCTGGTCTGGGCAAGCGCTTTCAATGCGGCGACATCGGGGCGATGGCCGGGCGCGAAAACGAGCGAAAGCACTGCGTTTCCGTCATGTGCAACGCTGTCCACCGCGCTAACGATGATGTCCCCCCACCTATTCGAATTCGGCCCTGCTGTGTGACACTATCCAGGCCCCTTCGTCGAGTCCCGAAAGCAGGGTCTATAAAGCGCCTTTAATCTATTGAAATTGTTTAAAACACACCGAGGGAAATCCCCTCGGCCAGCAAGGTGCCAAGCTCGGCGCAGCGGGCCAGTTCGGCTGGGGCAACCTGCTTGGGCGCAAGGATCGCCTCGGGGCTTTGCGCCCCCATGTTGACGATCAACCCATCGGCAACCCGCTTGAGCCGCCAGCCGGTGGCGATCCGCTCCAGCTGGGCCTGCGCGCCGCGCCCGTCCGATCCGGCCGCGATCAGGCTGGCATAGGGGCGCCCTTCAACCTGGCCGAGCAGCGGGTAATAGCAGCGATCGAACATCTCCTTCATCGCCCCGCTCATCGTGCCGAGGTTTTCCGGACAGGCGAAAAGGTAGCCGCTGGCCATCAGGAGATCACCCGGCGTTACCGCGTCTGCCGCAATCAGGCGCGATCGTCCGTCCGTGGCAGCGTGGGCCGCCTCGGCCATGGCGCGCGCCGCGCCGGTTCGACTGTGCCAGACGATCACCAGCATCAGCAGCCCTTGCCCAGCACCCCGCCAAGGATGCCGCCAAGCCCGCCCTTGCCCTGGCATTTGGGCGGGGCTGCGGGCTGCGTCGCAGCACCCTGCCCGCCGCCCCCCATGGCCGCCCCCATTCCAGGCATGTCCATCCAGCTGGTGATCGAACGGTGGCGGATCCGCGCGGTCCACTGCAAATCCCAGCGCACCTTGGGATCGGCTGGCCGCGGCGGATAGGCAAAGTCCTCTTCCGGGCCATAGGCGGCCAACGTGCCCATCCGAAAATCGGGCGCGGCCTGGATCACTTCGGCGGGTACGCTGCACTGGGTGGCAGACGGCGGCAGCACCGTCCGGTCCCGCACCAGGGCAGCCACGGTCGCCGGGCTGAGCCAGTCCGTCAGTCCGCCGCCGAATTGCTTGCCCGCACTGCTGGTCCACATCACCATGTCGCCCGTTTCACCATTGGCGGTCATTTTGCCACCGAACAGCGTGGCAAGATAGCCCGTGGCATTGCCCAGGCTGTTCCATCGCACCAGCGAAGCGCCGCTCCCCTGCCCGGTCGTGGTTACCCGCAGCGGCGCCATGAAGTCATTGCTGAGGGTAAAGGCCATCTCGGGCGTGTAATTACCCGCCACGCGGTGCGCGCCGGGCAGCGCACTGTCGGGCTTGACGAACTTGTGGTCCTCCGCCGGCCAGCGCGCGAAGGTCTTGCTGTTTTGCAGACTTGGCCCCCAATCACGCAGGATCGTGGCCGACCACAACCCCGGCGGCACCTGTCCGGCGCCAAGGCGCGCGAAATCGATCACCAACGGCTGCCCCTTGGGCGCGTGATCGCCGCAGCCCCAGAATACCAGCAAGCGCCCCTTGGGCCGGCGTCCGTCGGGAAACTCCTCAACCGCGCGCTCCTGCTGCGGGGTGACCAGCGCCACCGATTTGCCGAGCTTGGCCGCGGGCGGCATGAAATGATCGGCCTTGGGCGCGCCCTTGTCCGGCGTGCGGGCCGAGCCAAGCCGCAGGTAAAGCTCGTGCTGGATGCGGTCGCCGCCGCCGCCGAACATCGCCCCCATCATGCCGCCCGCTCCCGAACCCAGCGCGGCAAAGCCCGAAACAGTCCCGGCGCGCATGTCATAGCGCGCGATCGGCCCGCTATCGGCCGCCCGCTGCGCGGCCACCGGCAAGGCGGACAGAATGACGGCGCCTGAACACGCCAGAACGACGAGATAGCGATTCTTGGACATCACGCGACTCCCTGCTGCAACACCAGTCAGCCTAGCCGGGAGGAGATCACGAAAATTGTCGTTTGCCGACATCAAATTAATGCCAATTCTTTTGTTCGGCGCCCCGATGCGCTAGCGCGGAGCGCGTGACTGCACGACCTTCCTCCATCCTTGGTATCGATCGTTCGCTCAGCGGGCGCGGCTGGCTCTGGCGCGGCGGCAACATGGCGCTGGGCAGCGGCAATGGCGCGGGGCTTGAACACGATCTGGTCACCCAGTTGCTGCTCTCGCGCGGGGTCGCCCCCGACGACATCGAGCGCCACCGCAATCCCTCGCTGCGCGCCTTCCTGCCCGATCCCAGCCTGTTTCGCGACATGGACACCGCGGCAGAGCGCCTGGCCCAGGCCGTGCTCGCCTGCGAACAGCTGACGATCTATGGCGACTATGACGTGGATGGGGCGACCAGCGCCGCGCTTTTGGTGCGGCTGGTGCGCGAACTGGGCCACACGGCGCACTACTACATCCCCGATCGCCTGCTCGAAGGCTACGGCCCCTCGGGCGAGGCGCTGGTGCGGCTGGCCGAGCAGGGATCGAGCCTGATCGTCACGGTCGATTGCGGGGCCATGGCTTACGAAGCGCTCGACATGGCGCGCACCGCCGGGGTCGACGTAATCGTGGTCGATCACCACAAATGCGCGGCCGAGTTGCCCCATGCCCTCGCGCTGGTGAACCCCAACCGGCTTGACGAGGACGACGAGGCGGCCGCCCACGGCCATATGGCGGCGGTTGGCGTGGCCTTCCTGCTGGCAGTCGCCACGGTGCGCACCCTGCGCCAGCGCGGCTATTTCGAGAGCCGGCGCGAGCCCGACCTGTTCGCCCTGCTCGACCTGGTTGCGCTGGGCACCGTGGCCGATGTTGCCGCGCTGCATGGCCTCAACCGGGCGCTGGTGGCCCAGGGCCTCAAGGTCATGGCCAAGCGCGAGAATATCGGCATGGCCGCACTGATCGACGCCAGCCGGCTGAGCCGCGCGCCGACCTGCTCGGATCTCGGCTTTGCGCTGGGGCCGCGGATCAACGCTGGCGGGCGGGTCGGGGAATCGACCCTGGGGGTGCGCTTGCTCACCACCGAGGATCCCGAGGAAGCCAGCGCCATCGCCGCGCAACTGTCCGCGCTCAACGAAGAACGCCGGGCAATCGAGGCGGCGGTGCAGGAAGCCGCCGAAGCGCTGGTCGATGCCCAGCACAACCGCGCCGTCCTGACCCTGGCGGGACGCGGCTGGCACCCGGGAGTGATCGGGATCGTGGCCGGGCGGATCAAGGAACGCACCGGCAAGCCGACGCTGGTTATCGCGATGGACGCCGACGAAGCCGGCAATGGCAAGGGCTCGGGCCGCTCGATCGCGGGGGTCGATCTGGGCGCCGCGATCATTGCCGCGCGCGAAGCCGGGCTGCTGGTCGCCGGTGGCGGACACGCCATGGCCGCCGGACTGACCGTTGCGCCAGACCAGCTCGATGCCTTGGGCGAATGGCTCGATGCCCGGCTCGGCAGCGCGGTGAGCGCCGCCATGGCCAACCAGTCGCTGCTGCTCGATCTGGCCATCGCGCCGGGCGGACTGCGCCCCTCGCTGGTCGAGGCAATGGAAAGCGCCGGCCCTTATGGCATGGGCTGGCCCGGACCGCGCGTAGCGGTCGGCCCGGTTCGGTTGGTCAAGGCCGATCTGGTCGGCAGCGATCATGTCCGCCTGATCGTGCGCGGTGATGATGGCGCGAGCTTCAAGGCCATCGCTTTTCGCGCCGCGCAGACCGAGCTGGGGCAGGCCCTGCTCCACGGCACGCACCAGCGCCGACTGTGGCTGGCCGGGCGCGCCAAGATCGATGACTGGGCCAGCCGCCCCCAGGCCGAACTCCACGTCGAGGACGCCGCATTCATCGATTGAGGGCGTGTTTGGCATATTCTTTGTTCAAGGGGGTTGACCCCTGCCGATGCCTTGCTTAAAGGCCCGGCCCTACCCCGGCGCCAGCCGGAGTGGCCCCTTCGTCTAGCGGTCTAGGACGCGGCCCTTTCACGGCTGAAACACGGG
>JAYSCF010000134.1:0-5587 GCA_041915005.1 Novosphingobium sp. | reverse complement strand
GGCTACGGCACCGTCGCTGCACAGGAAGGCAACAAGCTCGAAATCGAATTCGAGACCGCCGGCCGCAAGCGCGTGATCGACAGCTTCGTCAAGGCGAGCTGATCAGCCTTGAACGATGCAATCATCTGGGCGCTAAGACTGCACGGCGCCCGTAAGAAGATCAGAGTGCGGAAATACCCAAAAATCCGGGAATCGGGCCGTTCCATTCGCCGGGTTCGTCCGCCGGTTCTTCGTTGCGGCGACCACGCCCTTCGCGGCGGGGTTCTGCGCTGCGCGGTTCCTTGCGGGGGGCACGCTCTTCACGGGGGGCCTGCTCGGCGCGCGGGGTGCGTTCGCGGCGCGCGCGGGGCTTGGCCTCTTCCGCGGCTTCGCCAGCTTCGACCGGCTCTGCCTTGGGCGCGCGTTCGCGGCGCGGCTTTTCGGCGCGGCCTTCCTGCGCCACTTCGAACACCGGCACCTTGCCGCCGGTCAGCTTCTCGACGTTGTCGATCGCTTCGGCGTCTTCCGGCGCAACGAAGGTAAAGGCCCGCCCGGTTGCCCCGGCGCGGCCGGTGCGGCCGATCCGGTGGACATAGTCATCCGGATGCCACGGGGTATCGAAGTTGAAGACGTGGCTCACGCCCTTGATATCAAGCCCGCGTGCGGCAACGTCGGAGGCGACGAGGATGTTGATCTTGCCGTCCTTGAAGCGCTGCAGTTCGGCCAGACGGGCAGGCTGGTCCATATCGCCATGGATTTCGCCGCTGGCAAAGCCGTGGCCCTGCAGGCTCTTGTTGAGTTCGCGCACCGTGGTCTTGCGATTGCAGAAGATGATCGCGGTGTTGACGTTGTCGGTGCGCAGCAGGTGGCGCAGCACTTCGCGCTTTTGCCGGGTGGCCACCATCACCTTGTGCTGGGCAATATTGGTGTTGGTCGTGGCCGGACGGGCAACTTCGATGTGCTTGGGATTCGAGAGGAACTTGTCCGCCAGCTTCTTGATCGGCGGCGGCATGGTCGCCGAAAACAGCAGCGTCTGCCGGTTGGGCGGCAGCTTGGAACAGATCGTCTCGATATCGGGGATGAAGCCCATGTCGAGCATCCGGTCCGCTTCGTCGATCACCAGCAGATCGCAGCCGGTAAGCAGGATCTTGCCGCGCTCAAACAGGTCCATCAGCCGGCCCGGGGTAGCGATCAGCACGTCGACGCCTTCGTTGAGCGCCTTCACCTGATCGCCCATCTGCACGCCGCCGATCAGCAGCGCCATCTTGAGATCGTGATTGACGCCGTAAGCCTCGAAATTCTCGGCCACCTGAGCGGCAAGTTCGCGGGTCGGCTCAAGGATCAGGCTGCGCGGCATCATCGCGCGGCGGCGACCATGAGCGAGAATATCGATCATCGGCAGCACGAAGCTGGCGGTCTTGCCCGTTCCGGTTTGCGCGATGGCGATCAGATCGCGCATCATCAGCACCTGAGGAATAGCCTGGGCCTGGATCGGCGTGGGCGTGTCATAGCCCTTGGCGGTTACCGCCCCGAGCAGTTCGTCTGACAGGCCAAGATCGGCAAATTTCATAGGCTTCGACAGGTTCCGGAAAATGGGGGCACGGCAAAACCCGCCCTGCCCCGGAAAGAGTTGCGGGGGACTAGGCGCAAATGCCCCATGAAGTCAAGAAAACCGCCCGGTTTGCCCCCGGGTGGCTAGTCGTCGGCCTGGATCAATTGGCGAAAGCCATCGACCTGGCAGTTTGCCCCGCTGCGCGAGCGGAGTTGATCGCGCCCGGTGCAGATCATCCCGTCCTCGTTCGCGGCAACGATGAAGCCGGAATAGAAATCGCGGCTGTTGCAGCCCTTCTTGAGTGACGCGGTGACCAGGCGGCGATCCCGCATGATCAGCAGCAACCGGTTGCCCGGGGCGGGCTGAACACCCGCCACACTGGCGACCGCCACGCATTTGCCGAACTTGCGCTCGACAAATCGCACCCCTCCGCCGTCGAAATCATCCTCGAACATCGAAGACGGCATCGGCATCGGCGCGGGACGCGGGCCAATGCGGATGGTCATGTGCTGTTCGATGCGGACCTGTTCGCCATCGGCGGGGCGGTAGCTTGATGCCAGACTTTCCCATGGCTCTGCGCCATCCAGCGCCGGGCGGGACACCGGGCCCGAAGGCAGCGCCCCGTCTCCGCCGAAACTTCCGCCCTTTTCATCGCGCGCATCCGGAACCGTTGCCAAGGCTGGCAACAGCATCAGGAACGGCGCAAGCAAGGCGGCGACTGGATTCATGGACCCCTGAAATAGCTCCCGGTCTTGAACCACCGCTTAACCCGAAGGTCTAGGGATTCAAGCCGGGACTGGCACCTATGCCCGGGGCTGTGGCATAGGCCCCGCGATGACCGACGCCGCCGCCCCCTTTTTCGACGAAGCTCTCGCCCTGCTTGGCCCGCGCGGGCTGACCCGCGATCCCGACCTGCTGGCCCCGTGGCTGACCGATTGGCGCGGGCGCTACACCGGTGCCGCGATGGCGCTGGCATCGCCGGCGTCGGCGGCTGAACTCGCCGCGCTGGTCGCGCTGTGCAACCGCCACGGCGTGCCGATTGTGCCGCAAGGCGGCAATAGCGGCATGTCGGGCGGAGCGACCCCAGATGCGTCTGGCACCGCGCTGCTGGTGTCGCTCCGGCGAATGAACACGATCCGCACGATCGATCCCTCCAGCCAGACCGCCACCTGCGAAGCCGGTGTGGTGCTGCAGACCTTGCACGAGGCTGCCGAGGACCAGGGCCTGCGCTTTCCGCTATCGCTGGGCGGTAAAGGTTCAGCCACGGTTGGCGGACTGATCGCCACCAATGCCGGCGGCACCCAGGTGCTGCGCCATGGTTCGATGCGGGCGCTGGTACTGGGGTTGGAGGCGGTGCTGCCAGACGGGCGGCTCTACAGCGCGCTTACCCCGCTCAAGAAGGACAATCGCGGCTTCGATCTCAAGCAGCTGTTCATCGGCTCGGAAGGTACGCTGGGGATCGTGACCGCGGCAACGCTGCGGCTGGTGCCGCAGATCGCCGACCGGGTGGTGATCTGGGCGGGCGCGCCGGATATCCAGACCGCGCGCCGCCTGCTCCTCCACTGCGAAGCGGCAATGGGCAGCGCACTTGAAGGATTTGAAGTGCTGCCGCAGTCCAGCCTTGAAGCGGTGCTGGCGCATCTCCCCGCGGCGCGGGCCCCGCTGGGCGCCACCCACGCCTGGCATGTCCTGATCGAAGTGGTTGCCAACAGCGCCGGCGCGGCAACGCTGCGCGACGAGGCAGAAGCAATGCTCGCTGCGGCCTTCGAGGCCGAGCTGCTGGCCGACGCGGCCATTGCAGCCAGCGAGGCCCAGGCCGAAGCCTTCTGGCTGCTGCGCGAATCCGTCGCCCCTGCCGAACGGGCCAAGGGCGCCGCCGTCCAGCATGACATTGCGGTTCCCGTGGCGGCGATGCCCGATTTCCTCGACATGGCCGTGCCGACCATCAAGGCCGAATTTCCCGGCGTCCACGCGCTGGGCTTCGGCCATCTGGGGGATGGCAACATCCACTTTCACGTGATCGCCCCCCCGGGCAGTGATCGCGCGATCTGGGAGGCAGGCGAAGGCAAGGCGATCAGCCGGCGGGTACATGATCTTGTTGCCCAATGGGGCGGATCGATCAGTGCGGAACACGGGATCGGCCAACTCAAGGTCGGTGAACTTGAACGGCTGGGCGATCCGGTCGCGCTGGGGCTGCTGCGCCAAGTGAAGGCTGCGCTAGATCCCCGGGGATTGCTCAATCCGGGCAAGCTGGTCGATCTTGCGCCTCAGGATGCGAAGCCCTAAGGCGCGCTTTCGTGCCGGGTTCGGGGTCATCGCCACGCCCCCGGAAGCAAGCAATTCGTTTTTCGGAGAGACACCCCATGGCCAGCGCGCCGCAAGCCGCCAACCTCCCGCTGTTCTACAGCGATCTCATGCCGCTCAACAGCCGCGATCACGCGAACTGGCACAGCCGCACCACCGAGACCGCCAAGTGGCTGGTCGGCCAGCACGCCATCCCGCTGACCGCCGAGGAATTCGTCCACGCCTCGCGTCACTATCCGATCGTGTTTTCGGTTGCCGATCAGCCGGTTCCGCTGGCGCTGATGGGCCTCAACGAAGGCGTCAACACCTTCTTCGACGACGAAGGCAAGATGCTCGGCCCGGTCTATGTGCCGGCCTATGCCCGCCGCTATCCCTTCATGCTGGCCAAGCTGACCCAGGAAAACGAAGACCTGTCGCTGTGCTTTGACCCGAGCAGCGACCTGCTCGGCGAATTCGAAGAAGGCACCGCCCTGTTCGAAAACGGCGAACCCAGCGAATCCTGCAAGCAGACCCTCGAGTTCTGCCGCCACTTCGAGGAAGCCGGCTTCCGCACTGGCCAGTTCGTCGAAGAACTGACCAAGCACAACCTGCTGATGGACGGCGAAGTCGCGATCCAGCAGGAAGGCAACGAGCAGCCGTTCATCTATCGCGGCTTCAAGATGGTCGATCAGGAAAAGCTGCGCGAACTGCGCGGCGACGTGCTGCGCACCATGAACCAGAGCGGCATGCTCGCGCTGATCTTTGCCCACCTGTTCAGCCTTGAACACATGACCGAAGTGTTCGCGCGCCAGGCCCAGCAGGGCAAGGGCCCGCTGGCCAACCCGGCCGCCTGATTCGCGGTTCAGGCCCGCAGGCCGGCTTCGACCGACCTGCGGGCATCGCCGCCGAGGCGCTGAAGTCGGCCAAAAATACGCAGCATTCGTATGCTTATGGGCAAGGCTTGTCAGAAGTCGGGCCGAAGCGTATATTAAACACTGCCTTACCGATGCTTCCCTCATGGCTCGGCTAAGGCAAGGGTGCACTTCGGTGCACCTCCTCCCTGAACCTTGGCCACCTCGTGCTTGATTGCGCGAGGTGGTTTTTTATTGAGCCTATTCCGCCGCTTGCGCCCAGCGATCGGGATCGCGGGTCTGTCCAAGCCGGGCAACATCTTCCGCCAGCCGCCGCACCAGCCCCGAAAGCACTTCGACCATGCCGGCAAAGCCCGGCCCAGGTTCCGCCTGATAGGGATCGAGATAGCGGGTCCGGTCAATTTCAAGCTGGACCGCGTGGATGCCACCTTCGGGATCGGCATGGCGTTCCAGCACATAGCCCCCGGCATAGGGCCGGTTATGGGTCGCCAGGCGCCGCATTTCCGCAAAATAGCCGAAGCACGCCCCGACCAGCGCGCCCTGGCAGCTCACACCAAACCGGTCGCCCAGCACGAATTCGGGCGCGCCCTGCGCGCCGCGTAGCCCCAGCGGCGGCATCGAATGGAGATCGATCAGCAGCGCAGCGCCCCAGCGATCGCGCAGCCGCCCCAGCGCGTCACCCAGGCAGAGATGGTAGGGGGCGTGGATCTGCTCGATTCGCGCGGCGAGTTCGGCCCGCTCATGCCGGCGCTTCCACAGCTCACCAATCCCGGGCAAGCGGCGCGGGATCAGCCCCAGCCCGCTGCGCACCCGGATTCCGGGAGCATAGCTGCCCAAATTGTCGGGCTTGCCCCCAGCGACCATGTCCCAGTCCACATCGTCGGGCGCGCGATTGAGATCG
>JAYSCF010000133.1:0-5588 GCA_041915005.1 Novosphingobium sp. | reverse complement strand
TCGGCTATCGCTGGCTGGAAGAGGTCGACCAGATCCAG
Organism: Novosphingobium sp.; assembly: GCA_041915005.1. Taxonomy (GTDB): domain Bacteria; phylum Pseudomonadota; class Alphaproteobacteria; order Sphingomonadales; family Sphingomonadaceae; genus Novosphingobium. The sequence goes on along the minus strand of JAYSCF010000133.1, from coordinate 5,550 downwards.
ATGAGCCGCTGGCTGGCCTTCGATAACCTCAAGGGCGGGGGGCTTGATCACAGCCAGGCCTTTGCCGCGCAGTTCCGCGAGCGGCAGGTTTCGCGCATGGCGCTGGTTGGCTGCACGCGCGCAAATTTTCCGCTGATCGAGGCCAGCACCCGCGCCGTGCTGGCTGCGCTTGAAGCCCATGTGGTGAACCGCCACTGCCTGTTCGGCACCCGGCCCAGCCTGGCCGAATTCTCGATCTTTGGGCAGCTTTCGCAGCTCGGCACCGATCCGACCCCGCAGGCGATGATGCGCGCCGACTATCCCTATGCCTATCGCTGGCTGGCCCATGTCGATGACATGAGCGGGATCGAGGGCGAATGGGAGCCTGGCTTTGCCCCGGTGGTGGCCGAACTGGTGCGAATCGCGGGCGAAACCTACGCCCCCTTCCTGCTGGCCAATGCCGCCGCAGCCGAGGCGGGAGAGCCGACTTTCGCGATGACGGCGCTGGGGCAGCCCTATGCCCAGGGCACGTTCAAATATCAGGTCAAATGCCTGCGCGAACTGCGCCATCGCTACGGCGCGCTTGATCCGGCGGCGCGCGCGGCCTGTGACGGGGTGCTGACCGCGCCCTGTCAGGCCTTGCTCCAGTCCTGAAAAACGCCCGGCATTCAGCCCTGCGACAGGTGCGATGCTTGATGCGGCGCGCGTTAACGGGCAAAAGGGCGCGGTGACGCTGGCGCCGTGGTGGCGGCCAGCCCGTCGATCCCGATCTGGAGTGTGGCATGGCGAAGTGGGGTAACCGCAGTCTTGGGTTGAGCGCGCTGGCGCTGGTGGTGGGAAGCGGGCTTGGCCTGATCCCGGCAGCCGCCCATGCCGCCCGCCAGCCCGAGAATATCCTGCCCGCCCCGGTTCCTGCCCCCGCCGCCAGCCCGGCCGCGGCCCCGGCAGCACCGCAGGCTGCGCCGGCTCCCGCGGCCGCCCCGGCGGTGGTCGTGGCCGGGCCCACGCCCGTGCCCGCGGCGCCGCTCGACGAGCCGGTGATGACCTGGACGCTGGCCGATGCCCAATCCTTGCTGGCGGCGATTGCCAAGGCGGGGGCCGATGGCCTGCTGCCCGATGACTATCAGCCCGAAGCCCTGCGCGCCGCGATCGCCGCGGGCGAAGGCGCGGCGCTTGATGCCCAGGCCAGCCGGTCGTTCGCCTGGCTGGCCGAGGACATGCGCGATGGGCGCACGCGGATGGATTCGCGGCTGCAGTGGTTCGTGGTCGACAGCGATGTCGATACCAACCCGACCTATGCGCTGATGGAACGCGCGCTGGCCAGCCATAACGTGGTTGCGGTGATCGCCTCGCTGGCGCCGACCCACCCCGATTACGCCGTGCTCAAGGCCAAGCTGGCCGCCACCCCCCGCGCCGACAAGGCGACCCGCGACCTGATCCGGGTCAACATGGATCGCTGGCGCTGGATGCCCCATGATCTGGGCAAGTTCTACCTGTTTACCAACGTGCCCGAATTCCAGCTGCGCCTGACGGTCGACAACACCATCATTCGCTCATACCGCACCATCGTCGGCAAGCCCGGCAAGACTGCGACCCCGCAGCTGGCCGAAGTGGTCGAAGGCGTGATCTTCAATCCGACCTGGACCGTCCCGCAATCGATCGTGGTGGGCGAAGGGCTGGGTGCCAAGCTCTATGGCAACCCCAAGAAGGCCGAGCGTGACGGCTACAAGGTCACCAAGACTGCCGATGGCACGATCATCGTCGTCCAGCAGCCGGGCGCGGGCAACTCGCTCGGCCGGCTCAAGCTCGACATGCCCAACGAACATGCGATCTTCCTGCACGATACCAATGCGCGCGGGCTGTTTGCGCAGTCGTTCCGGGCGCTTAGCCACGGCTGCGTGCGGACCGAGAATGCGGTCCAGCTGGGGATGACCATGGCCCGGCTCGGCGGCGGGGTTCCGACCACCGAAACCCAGGAAATCGCCAATTCGGGCACCTATACCCGGGTGCCGATGACCAAGACCTTCCCGATCTACATCATGTACTTCACCTACGCGAGCGACATCACCGGCAAGCTGACCGCGTTCAAGGATCTCTATGGCCGTGATGGCGCGGTGCTGGCTTCGTTCGCGGCGCCGCGCGCGGCGTGGGACGGCAAGCGCAAGTCGAGCGAAGCGATCATCAAGCTGGATAACCCGCTCTGAGCTGCAAGGAACGGCCCGGCGGCTCCAGGGGCGCCGGGCACTTCAGGCTGCGGTGATGGTCAGACTTCGCCGATCCGGTCGGCGTAAAGCAGGCGCCCACCCGAGAGGTGCCAGAGCGCTTCGTTGAACTGTTCCGGCCCCATGGCAAAGCAGCCTTCGCTGCGCCCCAGCTTGCCCTGTTTGGCGATCATGCCGGCATCGGCATACCACGCCGGGTGCATCACGATCGCGCGGTCGAGCGCGTTCGAATTGTCCTGATCAAGCCCGAGCAGGCGGATCGAGGTGCCATATTTGCCGGGATACCACTCTGCGGTGATATAGGCCCCGCGCGAGGTCGCTTCCGAGCCCGGGGTGTTCGAGAAGTTCTGCAGGAACCCGCTGTGTTCCGGGTCCGACCCGCGCCCATGGGCGACATAGAACGACCGCACCGTGCCGCTTTCCAGATTGGCGAAGTGCAGCCGCGGCAAGGTGGAGGGCCGGGCGAAATCGGCCACCCCGACAATATCGGTCCGCCACAGCTTGCTGCCGGCGCGGTCCCGTTCGCGCGCAGCGATTTCGAGCACGCGGCGGTCATAGGCCGGATTGGGCTGGATCACCGTGGGCAGGGCCGGCGCCGCCGGTTCGGCATTGGCCGCCGGCGCGATCCCGAATGCCTTGTCGAAATCCGCGCCAAGCGTCTGGCCTTCAAGAGTTTGTGCCAGGGCGCGGCCGGGCAGGGCCAGCGCAGCACCGGCGGCAAGCGCCCCGCGCAGCAGATCCCGACGATGATAGGCCCCAGTCATGATGCCCTGTGGATAACACCGCAGGGCAAACGATTTCAACCCCTAAGCGGCGGAAACGCGCGCGCTTGCGCCAAGCCGCGCCAGGGCATCGCCGTCGACGCGCATCACGGTCCACTCGTCCATCGCCTTGGCGCCGAGCGCGCGGTAGAACCCGATCGCGGGAGCATTCCAGTCTAGCACCGACCATTCGAGCCGGGCGCAGTCACGCTCCACCGCCAGCATCGCCAGGTGCGAAAGCAGCGCCTTGCCCAGCCCACTGCCGCGCGCCTCGGGCCGCACGAACAGGTCTTCCAGATAGATCCCGGGGCGGCCTTCGAAGGTCGAAAAGTTATGGAAGAACAGGGCAAAGCCCATCGCCACGCCATCGATCTCGCCGATCACGACTTCGGCATAGGGGCGCGGCCCGAACAGCTTTTGCGCCAGCACCGCATCATCGAAGCGCACTTCGTGGGCCAGCTTCTCATATTCGGCCAGATCCCGGATCAACTGTGCGATCAGCGGCAGGTCAGCCGGGGTGGCGGGGCGAATGGCAAGTGTCATGATCTGATCCTCCGGGCCAGTTTCGGCCACAAAATGCCCAAGGCAAGCCCTGCCATCACCAGGGTGAAGGCCGTCAATTTCCAGGTGGGGAGCGCCTCGCCCATCAGCAGCGCCGATGCCCCCAGCCCGAAGACCGGGACCAGCAGCGCCAGCGGGGCAACGCTGGCGGCGGGATGGCGCGACAGCAGCCAGCCCCACGCGCCATAGCCGAACATGGTGTTGCCCACCGATTGCCACAGCACGGCGGCCCAGGTCTTGGCATCGGCATGGGCAATCCCGCTGGAGATCCGCGGCCAGCCCTCGGTCAGCAGCGACAGGCCCACCAGCGGCGGCACGGCAAAGGCGCTCGACCAGACGACATAGGCCAGCATGTTGACCGGCCCCGCCGCGCGCGAGGTCATGTTGCCCAGCGCCCAGCACAGCGCGGCGCAGACCACCAGGGCCAGCCCGAGCGGGGTGGCGCTGCCATCGGTGTGGAGCGCGATGGTGGCTAGCCCGCAGACCGCCAGCGCCAGGGCGGCGATCTGTGATGGGGCAATCCGTTCGCCGGTCAGGCGCATCGACAGGCCGATGGTGAAGAACACCTGCATCTGCACCACCAGCGAAGCGAGCCCGGGGGTGATGTCGGCGCGCATCGCGGTGAACAGCAAGCCGAACTGTCCGGCCCCGATCAGCACGCCATAGGTGGCAAGGTTGGCCCAGGAAACGGCAGGGCGGGGGATGAACAGCGCGAGCGGCAGGAACGCGAAGGCAAAGCGCAGGCTGGCCAGCGTCAGCGGCGGCAAGTGGGCCAGCGCCAGCTTGATCACCACGAAATTGGTGCCCCACACCGCCATCACGGCCAGCGCCAGCACCAGGTGCAGCGGCGGCAAGGCAGGGCGGTGGTGCGCGGTCATCCCCGCGGCCTTAGCGGCAGATTGCGGCTCTGTCAGTGCCGGATCAGCATTCGGTCGCCCTGAAGTTCGACCTTGCCGAGTTTCCTGAGCACGCTCTGGCCAAGGAGGTTGGTTTCCAGCCCCTGGACCACCACGGCCTCGACCCCCTGAAAGCTGCTGTCGCCGATGGTCAGTTCATCCAGCGTCACCGGCGCGCCATAGCCCACGCCCGAGGCGGTCTGCATCATCGGTTGAAAGGCATCGGGCGGCGGCAGGATGCCCAGTTGCTCGGCCTCGGCTTCGGTCAGGGCGACGAGGTCGGCGCCGGTATCGACGAGAAAGCGGGTGTCGCTGCCGTTGACCTGCGCGGTCAGGCGGAACTGACCCGAGGCATCGCGGCGCAGCAGCAGGGCTTCGTTATCGGGCGCGGCGGCGCTTTCGCGGGGCGCGGGCGGCGCTGGGTTGGGGGCGGGATCGCGCGGGGCGAGGCCCCAGGCGAGCAGGCCCATTACCGCGATCGCGCTCAACAGGATGGCCAGCAGGCGGGTCATGCCCGCCGCTCTAGCACGCCGATCTTACCGCTTTACGAAGACGCGGCTTCGAGCTCGGCGGCCTTGGCTTCGACCAGCGCGACGATGTGATCGAGCATCTCGGCGCTTTCGACATGGTGATCGGTCACGCCCGAGAGATAGACCATGTGCTTGCCATTGCCGCCGCCGGTCACGCCGATGTCGGTTTCGCGGGCTTCGCCCGGGCCATTGACCACGCAGCCCAGCACCGAGAGCGAGAGCGGGGTCTTGATGTGGCTGAGCCGGTCTTCGAGCGCGGCCACGGTGCGGATCACGTCGAAGCCCTGCCGCGCGCAGCTGGGGCAGGATACCACGCGCACGCCGCGGGTGCGCAGGCCCAGCGATTTCAGGATTTCAAAGCCGACCCGCACTTCTTCCTCGGGCTCGGCCGAAAGCGAGACGCGGATCGTGTCGCCCACGCCCGCCCAAAGCATGTTGCCGATCCCGATGCTCGATTTCACCGTGCCGCCGATCAGCCCGCCGGCCTCGGTGATCCCCAGGTGCAGCGGGCAATCGACCGCTTCGGCCAGGCCCATGTAGGCCGCGACCGCCAGGAACACGTCGCTGGCCTTCACCGCCACCTTGTATTCGTGGAAATCGT
>JAYSCF010000132.1:0-5622 GCA_041915005.1 Novosphingobium sp. | reverse complement strand
CGCCTCTTCCACGCCCGAGCTGTTGTGGCGCAGCGCCTTGAGCACGCAATCGACGATGAGCGGGGCGTTGAGCCCGGCATCGTCATATTGCTTGTCAGGGCTGTCGTGGTCCTGGAACACGTCGGGCAGGCGCAGGGTGCGGATCTTGAGGCCGCTGTCGGTCAGGCCCGCGTCGCTCGCCATGGTCAACACGTGCGCGCCCAGCCCGCCGATCGCGCCTTCCTCCACCGTCACCACCACGTCATGGCTGGCCATCAACTGGCGGATCAGGGCCTCGTCCAGCGGCTTGGCAAAGCGCAGGTCTGCAACCGTGGTGGATAGCCCGCGCGCGTCGAGCTGGTCGGCGGCCTTGAGCGCCTCGGCCAGGCGCGTGCCGAGCGAAAGGATCGCAACCTTGCTACCATGGCGCACCACGCGGCCCTTGCCGATCTCCAGCCGCTCGGGAACCTTGGGCAGGTCCACGCCCGTGCCGTTGCCGCGCGGATAGCGGAAGGCGATCGGGCCGCTGTCATGGCAAGCGGCGGTGTGGGTCATGTGGACCAGTTCGGCCTCGTCGGCCGCGGCCATCACCACCATGTTGGGCAGGCTGGCAAGATAGGTCACGTCAAACGATCCGGCGTGGGTCGCCCCATCGGCCCCGACCAGCCCGGCGCGGTCGATCGCAAAGCGGACCGGCAGATTCTGGATCGCCACGTCGTGGACCACCTGATCGTAGGCGCGCTGAAGGAAGGTCGAATAGATCGCGCAGAACGGGCGCATCCCCTGCGCGGCCAGCCCGGCGGCAAAGGTCACCGCGTGCTGTTCGGCAATGCCGACATCGAAGCTGCGCTCGGGAAAGCGGTTCGCGAACTTGTCGAGCCCGGTGCCCGAAGGCATCGCCGCGGTGATCGCGCAGATCGTCGTATCGCGCTCCGCCTCGGCCAGCAGGGCGCCGGAAAAGACATTGGTGTAGCTGGGCGGGCCGCCCGCGCTTTTCACCTGCTCGCCGGTGATCACATCGAACTTCTGGACGCCGTGATACTTGTCGGCCGCGGCTTCGGCGGGGGCATAGCCCTTGCCCTTTTGCGTCACGACATGGACCAGGCACGGCCCTTCGGCGGCATCGCGCACGTTTTCGAGGATCGGGATCAGCTGGTCGAGGTTATGCCCATCGACAGGGCCGACATAGTAGAAGCCCAGTTCCTCGAACAGGGTGCCGCCCATCGCCATGCCGCGGGCAAATTCGTCGGTCTTCTTGGCGGCGCGGTGCAGCGGTTCGGGCAGGCGGCGCGAAAGCCGCTTGGCGATTTCGCGCACCCGCAGGAACGGGCGCGAGGACACCAGCTGCGCGAGATAGGCCGAAAGCCCGCCGACCGGCGGCGCGATCGACATGTCGTTGTCATTGAGGATCACGATCAGGCGGTTGCCCGCGGCCTGGGCGTTGTTCATCGCCTCATAGGCCATCCCGGCGCTCATCGCGCCGTCGCCGATCACGGCAATACCCTTGCCGGACTTGCCCGCCAGCTTGTTGGCCACGGCAAAGCCGAGCGCAGCCGAGATCGAGGTCGAACTGTGGGCCGTGCCGAAGGGGTCGTATTCGCTTTCGCTGCGCTTGGTGAAGCCCGACAGGCCGCCGCCCTGGCGCAGGGTCTTCATCCGGGCGCGCCGCCCGGTCAGGATCTTGTGGGGATAGGCTTGGTGGCCAACGTCCCAGACCAGCCGGTCCTCGGGCGTATCGAACACATAGTGGATCGCAACCGTCAGTTCGACCACGCCAAGGCCCGAACCAAGGTGGCCCCCGGTTTGCCCCACGGCCGAAATCATCTCGGCGCGGACTTCGTCGGCCAGTTGCTGCAACTGGCCGGGCTGAAGGCGCTTGAGATCGGCGGGAGTATCGACCGTGTCGAGCAGAGGCGTTGCCGGATCGTGGCTCATGACCGGCTCCTTACACCCATGTCACCGCGCTGTCGAACCCCGGAAGGGGTCACGAGCAGTCCGCGCAGATCCCGCGCAGTTCGACCACCGGGCGAATGTCGGCAAAGCCCGCGCGCCGCGCGGCCTCGACCAGTGCGCCGGTCAGGCTATCATCGTCAATATGGGTGGCCCGCCCGCACGAATCGCAGATCAGGAAGATGCAATCGTGCCGGCACCCCGGGTGCGGATTGGCGACATAGGCATTGGCGCTTTCGACCCGGCGTGCCAGATCGGCGTTCACGAACAGATCGAGGATCCGGTAGACGCTGTTGGCCGCCACTCGCTTGCCCCGCGCCTGCGAGACGTCTTCGGCGATATCATAGGCCGAAGCCGGGCGCTCGCGTGCAACCAGCGCCTGGAACACTTCGCCGCGCATGTCGGTCCACTGCTCGCCCGCCTCGGTCAGTTCGCGGCGCGCGGCTTCGATCAGGCTTTCGCCCGAAGGTTCGCTATGATGATGGTGGTGATGGCCGGCCATGAGGCCAGGCTATAGGGCGACTGCCCGTAATCGGCAAATCGCGCGGGGCGCGATCAGCGGGTCTGATCGGCGAGAGCCGGCGCGGCCTGCGCGGCGGGGATGACCTGGCCCGCAAACCCCTTGTCCGACGTCCCCAGCGCAAAGCTCACCACGCCCGCCGTGCCCAGCACGAAGCCGATGGCGAACGAGCGGAAGAGGTCGGATTTGAACAGGTCCATCGGGATCACTTTGCAGGAGGGAGCAAGACGCCGCGCCCTCCTGCAGATTTTTGGGTTGCCGTCGAGTGAACGAACCCCGCCGCTGCGACAAACCGACGCGCTAAAGCGGTGGGCCGCTGCCAGTGGATCAATGGCGGAAGTGGCGCATCCCGGTGAAGACCATGGCAAGACCCGCCGCATCGGCCGCTGCGATCACGTCTTCGTCGCGGATCGAGCCGCCCGGCTGGATCACCGCGGTCGCCCCGGCTTCGGCGGCGGCCAGCAGGCCATCGGCGAAGGGGAAGAACGCATCGGAAGCCACCGCGCTGCCAACCGCGCGCGAAGCCGCCCAGCCGAACTTTTCGGCCGCTTCAGCCGCCTTCATCGCCGCGATGCGCGAGCTGTCGCGGCGGTTCATCTGGCCTGCCCCGATCCCGGCGGTAATGCCGTCCTTGGCATAGACGATCGCGTTCGACTTCACGTGGCGCGCCACGGTCCAGGCGAACAGGCAGTCCTTGAGTTCCTGTTCGGTCGGCGCGCGCTTGGTCACCACCTTCAAGTCATCAAGCGTGATCGCGCCATTGTCGCGCGTCTGGACCAAAAGCCCGCCGGTGATCGGCTTGACCGTGAGGCCCGGACGGCGCGGATCGGGCAGGTCGCCCGTCAGCAGCAGGCGCAGGTTCTTTTTCTTGGCAAAGGCGGCGATCGCAGCCTCATCGGCATCGGGGGCAACGACCACTTCGGTGAATATTTCGCAGATCGCCTCGGCCGTCGGGCCATCCAGCGTGGTGTTGACCGCCACGATCCCGCCAAAGGCCGAAACATCGTCACAGGCCAGCGCGCCCTGCCAGGCTTCGAGCAGGCTGGCGCCTTGCGCCACGCCGCAGGGGTTGGCGTGCTTGACAATCACGACCGCCGGGGCCTGGCCGCGGAATTCGGCGCAGAGTTCCAGCGCGGCATCGGCATCGTTGTAATTGTTGTAGGACAGCTCCTTGCCCTGGATCTGGCGCGCCTGGGCAATGCCCTTTCCGTGCGGACCCTTGGGAATGTAGAGCGCCGCGCGCTGGTGCGGGTTTTCGCCATAGCGCAGCTCTTCCTGCCGCGTGCCGGTGATCGCCAGCATTTCGGGGAACATCTGCTGCTGGTCGGCAAAGGCGAACCACTGGCTGATCATGCTGTCATAGGCGGCGGTCGCGGCATAGGCGCGCGCGGCCATCAGGCGGCGGAAATCATAAGTGGTGGCGCCATTGCCCGCGTCGAGTTCGGCCAGCAGCGCGCCATAGTCGGCCGGGTCGGTCATGATGGTGACGTACTGGTGGTTCTTGGCCGCCGAACGCACCATCGACGGGCCACCGATGTCGATGTTCTCGATGATCTCGTCGCGCTCGGCGCCCTTGGCGACGGTCGCTTCGAAGGGATAGAGGTTGACCACAACCAGGTCGATCGCGCCGATCCCGTGCTCTGCCATGGCGGCGGCGTGTTCGGGATTGTCGCGCACGGCCAGCAGCCCGCCGTGGACCTTGGGGTGCAGGGTCTTGACCCGGCCATCCATCATTTCGGGAAAGCCGGTCAGGTCCGAGATGTCGCGCACTGCAAGGCCCGCATCGCGCAGCGCCTTGGCCGTGCCGCCGGTGGAAACCAGGTCAACCCCGCGCTGGCTCAGCGCCTGCCCCAGTTCGACCAGCCCGGTCTTGTCGGAAACGGAAAGCAGCGCGCGGCGGATGGTGACTTGGGTCATGATCGTCGAATCCCGGAACAGCGGTTGAATTTGCGCGCTCCCATAGGGATTTTGCGCGATTTGACCACACCCCGCGTGGGGCGTGCGTTGATCTATCAGTTCATTTTCTTGAGCAGCCAGGCAAAGTTGCCGCCGCCCCGTGACACCAGCCCCGAAACGACCAGCTGCTGGATCAGTTGCGGGCGGCCCTGGCCATCGGTCCACAGCGATTCCTCGACGCTGACCTGCCCGCCGGCGGCGCGGAATTGCCAATAGCTGCCATCGGGCAGCGCGAGCCCGGCGCCCTGACCATCATCAGAGGGGCGCGCGGCAATCCCCAGGCCCAGGTGAAAGCGGATCGCAAAGCCGACCTTGCCGTTCTTGCCCTTGCTCGAACTGGGAACAAGCATGTCCTCGCCGCGCAGTTCGGTGCCGTCATCGCGCAGGATCAGGATCCGGCGATGGATCAGGCCATAGCGCGCGGCATAGCCGTTGTGGCTCGCCTCAAGCCGCGAGGCGCCGGCGCCCTTTTCCCCGGCAATGGTGCGCCGGTCGATCTCGACCTCGGACACCCCGGTGCCCAGCTTGCCGCCGATCACCACCGCGGTCGAATTGACGTCATCGAGCGTCAGGGTCGAATGGGCGGCGGTCGCGCGCAGGCCCTGTTCGAGCCGCACCGGCACCAGCCCGCCCGCGCAGGCCGCCCCGCCGCAATTGACCACGATGCGCTGCCCGGCATGGCTGAGTTCGAACGCCAGCGTCGAGGCGCAGCCCGAACGGGCATGGCGCGCCAGCGGCGGCGGCGCGGCATCGAACTGCAGGATCGACTTGCCCGCCACGACCCGCTGGTAACCCCACTGGCGCACGTCGCGCAGCGGGCGGGTGCGCACGCCGGTGGCCGCGATCAACGCGGCAAGGTCCGCCGCATCGATCGCCCAGGCGCCCTGCCAGCTGCCCAGCGAGCCATCGCCATGCGTCAGCGCCAGCAGCGGCGGGACCAGCAAGGTCAGAATCGCGTCGAGCGCGGCCGGCGGATCGCTGCGCACGGCGGCATAGCACGCCTTGAGCCGCACGATCAGGGTGATCGCCTCGATCTGCTGGAGCGGCGCGCGGGCAAGCACGCCGCCGTCATCGCCCACCAGTTCGCCCAGCGCACGGATCAGGCCCGCCTCGCCAAACAGGCGGCGCGGGCGGCCATCGGGCAGCAGCAGCCCGGCCGCCACGATCCCGCACCAGCCGGCAACTTCGGCCAGGAGATCTTCGGCCCGGCCGACATT
>JAYSCF010000131.1:0-5650 GCA_041915005.1 Novosphingobium sp. | reverse complement strand
CGAAATCACGCTGTTCCCGATGAACCAGCGCGCCGAAGACCTGCTGATGGGCGCGCCGTCGCCGGCGGAAAACCGCCAGCTGCGCGAACTGCACATCCGCGTGGTCGAACCGCAAAAGCCGCAGGCCTAGTCCTGCGGTTTCCGCAATCCGGCCGGGTGAGCGCAAAACATGGGGATATTGCCCCGGTTTTGCGCCGTTCGGCAGGGGGCAATCACCGCAATGGGCTTGCCAGCGCACCCTGCGTTAAGTAGGGCGCGAATTCGAAACACCATACCTCCGTTTGAGAAGGGGCATTTACATGAGCGACACCGCCGATCGCGTTAAGAAGATCGTTGTCGAACACCTGGGCGTCGAAGCCGACAAGGTGACCGAAGACGCCAGCTTCATCGATGACCTGGGTGCCGATTCGCTCGACATCGTCGAGCTGGTCATGGCATTCGAAGAAGAATTCGGTGTCGAAATCCCCGACGACGCGGCTGAAAAGATCAGCACCGTGTCGGATGCGATCAAGTACATCAACGACAACAAGGGTTGAGCCGGGGGCTGATTGCCTCTGCGCTGGCCCCGTCCGGTTGCCTTCGTGCTGTCCGGCTTAGCGGGGTTTTGACAGGCTCGGCCCCAAGGGGCTGAGCCTGTTGCATTTTACGAGTTTGGAGAAGCGAATGCGTCGTGTCGTCGTAACCGGTCTTGGCCTCGTCACCCCGCTGGGCGCAGACGTCGAAACTGTCTGGGCCAACCTGATTGCCGGCAAGTCGGGCGCGGGCAAGATCACGCGGTTCGATACGGCCGAGCAGAAGTGCCACATCGCCTGCGAAGTGAAGCCGGCGGATCATCCGTGGGGCTTCGATCCGAACAAGCGCGTCGATCACAAGATCCAGCGCCAGGTCGATCCGTTCATCGTCTATGGCATCGATGCCGCGGGTCAGGCGCTTGAAGACGCCGGCCTGGTCGACATGGACGATGATCTCAAGCAACGTACCGGTTGCTCGATCGGTTCGGGCATCGGCGGTCTGCCGGGGATCGAAAGCGAATCGATCGTCCTGCATGAAAAGGGCCCGAGCCGCGTTTCGCCGCACTTCGTCCACGGCCGCCTGATCAACCTGATTTCGGGCCAAGTTTCGATCAAGTATGGCCTGATGGGGCCGAACCACGCGGTGGTTACCGCCTGTTCGACCGGCGCGCACTCGATCGGCGATGCTGCGCGGATGATCAAGGACGGCGATGCCGACGTGATGCTGGCAGGCGGCGCCGAAGGCACGATCAACCCGCTGGGCGTGGCCGGGTTCGCCCAGGCCCGCGCGCTCAACTGCAGCTACAACGACCGCCCCGAACAGGCCAGCCGTCCCTATGACAAGGACCGCGATGGTTTCGTCATGGGCGAAGGCGCCGGCGTGGTGGTGCTGGAAGAATACGAGCACGCCAAGGCCCGCGGCGCGAAGATCTATGCCGAAGTGGTCGGCTATGGCCTGTCGGGCGATGCCTATCACGTCACCGCTCCGCACCCCGAAGGCAAGGGCGCCGAACTGTCGATGAAGATGGCGATGCGCAAGGCCGGGATGGAGCCGGGCGATATCGACTACGTCAACGCCCACGGCACTTCGACCATGGCCGACACGATCGAACTCGGCGCGGTCAAGCGCGTGCTGGGCAACGATCTGGGCGGCGCTTCGATGAGCAGCACCAAGTCGGCGATCGGCCACTTGCTGGGCGGTGCCGGTGCGGTGGAAACGATCTTCTGCATTCTGGCGATCCGCGATCAGATCGTGCCGCCGACGCTCAACCTCGACAATCCCGATGAAGGCACCGAAGGCGTCGATCTCGTGCCCAAGGTGGCGAAGAAGCGCAAGGTGCGCGCCGCGCTCAACAACTCGTTCGGCTTTGGCGGAACCAACGCCAGCCTGGTCGTCAAGGCGCTGGAAGACTGATGCTCGGCTCGCGCCGCCGGGCGCTGCCGGCACTGCTGGCAGGCCTGCTGGCGCTGGCTGTGGCCGGCTGGTTCGTGGGCGGCTGGTTCCTGTCGGGACCGCTGCCCAAGGACACGGCCTTCATCGTTCCTGACGGGGCGAGCCTTGGAACAGTTGCGGCCAAGCTGGAAAAGTCGGGCGCGATTCGCAGCGCGGCCCTGTTCCGCATCCGGGCCCGGGTGTTCGGGGGCGGGGCGCCGATCAAGGCCGGCGAATTCCTCCTGCCCAAGGGCGCCAGCCCATCGCGCATCCTCACGGTCATCCAGGGCGATGAGGTGCTGCGCTGGTTCGTGACCGTGCCCGAGGGGATGCCCTCGATCATGGTCTATGACCGGCTGATGGGCCATACCCAGCTGACCGGCTCGATCGAAGTGCCAGCCGAAGGCTCGATCCTGCCCGATACCTACGAAATCCAGAAGGGCGAAAGCCGGCAGGCAGTCGTGTTGCGGATGCAGGCGGCGATGCAGCGCACCCTGGCCGAGCTGTGGGCCGCACGCGGGGCGAACATCGCCGTCAAGACGCCTGCAGAGGCGCTGGCGCTGGCCGCGATCGTCGAAAAGGAAACCGGCAAGCCCGAAGAGCGCAAGATCGTCGCCGGGCTCTATTCCAATCGCCTGCGCCAGGGTATCATGCTCCAGGCCGATCCGACGATCATCTACCCGATCACCAAGGGCAAGCCGCTGGGCCGCCGGATCCGCCAGAGCGAGATCCAGGCCGTCAACGCCTGGAACACCTATTCGATGGTCGGGCTGCCCAAGGGGCCGATCACCAATCCGGGCCGCGCCTCGATCGAGGCCGTGCTGCACCCGGCGCAGACCAACGCGCTCTACATGGTTGCCGATGGCACCGGCGGCCACCAGTTTGCCGCCACGCTGCAAGAGCATAACGCCAACGTCGAACGCTGGTACACGATCCGCAAGGCGCGCGGGGACTTCTGATCCCCACGCGCCGCCGCGGGCGGTGCTTACGGCTCGACGATGTTGAACCCGGTGGTTACCGGATCGAGCGCATCGGCCCACGCCTGAACCGCCGCACGGTCGCCCTCGACCTTGAGCCCGGCCATTTCCAGCTGGTCGAGCGGCAGTTTGAGGAACAACAGCCCCAGCAGCATCCGGCGCGGACCGGTGATCGTGGCATCGGGCTTGTCGAGCGCGCCCATCCGCCCCAGCATCGTCGTTCCGGTCAGTTCCACCCCGGCCACTTCCTGGCGATCAGGCATGACCAGGTTGAAGGTCATCCGGCGCCCGCCAAGCTTGGTTGGATCGAGACGCGTCGCCGCCGAATCGAGTAGCAGCGCGGTCGGCACGGCGGTGATCATGTCGGCGCTTTGCGTATTGGTTGCAGTGGCCTTGTAGCCTTCGCGCAGTTCCTTTGCGCCAACCAGGAACTGGTTGCGCCAGATCGCGCTTTCGGCCTGGTAGCCCTGTTGTTCATAGCTGTCGGCCAGCAGCGCGCGGGCCGCGGCATTGGCCGGATCGGCAAAGACCAACTGGTTGAGCAGGTCGGACGACCAGCGGTAATCGCCCTTGGCCATCGCCGCCTTGGCCAGTGCCACGACCTTCTTTGCGCCGCCCATCGCGGCAACGTATTTCTGCGCGCGCGCCGCCGGGGGCAGGGGGTTGAGATTGGCCGGATTGGCATCGTACCAGCCCAGATAGAACTGATAGACCGCCTTCGAATTGTGGCTGTAGGTGCCGTAATAGCCGTGGTTGTACCACTGATCGGCCAGGGCGCGGGGCTGGACCAATTGCTCGGCGATTTCGGTCTGGGTTTCCCCCTTGTTCATCAGCCGCACGGTCTGGTCATGCAGATAGCGATAGTTGTCGCGCTGGGCCGACAGCATCGAGGCGACTTCGCCCTGGCCGAAGCGCGGCCAGCAGTGGCTTGAAATCACCACGTCGCTGCGCCCGCCATAAAGCTTGAGCGCTTCATCGAGATAGCCCGCCCAGGCGCGGGTATCCCGCACCTTGGCGCCGCGCGGGGTCAGGATGTTATGGAGCGAACAGGTGCTCATCTCGGCAGACAGCAGCGTGCGCTGCGCGGGAAGATAGACGTTGAGTTCCGACGGGGCCTCGCTTCCCGAAACGATCTGGAACTCCATCGCAACGCCGTCGACAGTGCGGGTTTCGCCGGTGCGGGTGATCAGGTCGGTCGGTTCGATCAGGGTGATTTCGCCATGGGCCGCACCCATGCCGATCCCGCTGCCCATCTGCCCCTGCGGGCCAGGGGCAATACCAACGCCGAACTGATAGTTGGCGCGGCGGCCCATGGCGGCGCCGGCCATCACGTTTTCCGATGCGGTTTCCTCGGTGAAGTGGTCGGGCGCGAGGATCGCGATCTTGCCGGCCTTGACGTCGGCATCGCTGGCAACGCCGCGTGCCCCCCCAAAGTGATCGGCATGGCTGTGGCTGTAGATCAGTGCCGAAACCGGCCGCGGCCCGAGTTGCTGGTTGACCAGTTGCAGCGCCGCTGCCGCGCTTTCGCGGGTGGTCAGCGGATCGATCAGGATCCACCCGGTTTTGCCCGCCACCACGGTCATGTTCGAGATATCGAACCCGCGCACCTGCCACACCCCATCGGTGACCTTGAACAGGCCGTGCCGGTTGAGATTGCCCATTTCCCGCCACAGCGAGGGGTTGACGGTGTCTGGTGCAGCGCCGCTGACAAAGCCATAGGCCGCCACGTTCCAGACCGGCGCGCCCTTGGCATTGCGGATCACCGGATCGCCGAGCGTGGCGATGAAGCCGCGCGCGGCAAATTCGCTGTCACGGCCATCTTCGGCGGGAAGCGCGGCAGCAACGGCGCGCTGGGCGGCCACGGTCGCGGCGCTGGCGGGTTTGGTAGCGGTTTGGGGGGTGGGCGGGTTGGCCCCTGCCAAAGCGCTGCTTGCCGTCAGAAACAGGGCCAATGCGGCCCGGCTGCCCATGGTGCGGTTCATCGCGTCCTCTCCTTTTGCTTTGGAGCTAGACTGCGGGTCTGGACCGACCTTGGCAAGAGTGCGGGGCCTTGCCTTAAAGGTTTGCGGCACTAGGCTGTGGATGGTGAGCAGCTCATCCTTTGCCCCGTTCATCGTGACCGCCGAACTGCCGGGTGACGTGCTGGCGTGGTCGGATGGCCTGCGCCGGGCTCATTTCCCGCCAGAGCGCAATCACTTGAAAGCGCATGTCACGTTGTTCCATTCCTTTGCCCCTTCGCTGCGCGAGGAACTGCGCGGCTTGCTCGGGCGCTTTGCTGGTGAATTCGCGCCGCCGCCGGCCCGGATCGACGGGCTGATGAACCTTGGCAAGGGGACGGCACTGGCGATCAGCAGTCCCACCATGCTGACCGTGCGTGCCGCGATTGCCGACCATTTCCATGGCGCGCTGACCGCGCAGGACCAGCACCCGCCGCGGTTGCACATTACCATCCAGAACAAGGTTACCCCGCAAGAGGCGCGGACCTTGCAGGCGCAGCTTGCCCCCACGCTGATCCCGCGTGAATTCGGCTTCACCGGGCTGGGGCTGCACCTCTATCACGGGCCGGATTGGGAAGAATTGGGAATATGGAAGTTTCGGGGCAAGCTTGGCGCTTGACCCAGCGGATTGTCCCACCTATGTGCGCCGCCTGTCCACGCGTTACCGCGTCGGTTTGATGTGGCGGAGTAGCTCAGCTGGTTAGAGCAGCGGAATCATAATCCGCGTGTCGG
>JAYSCF010000130.1:0-5669 GCA_041915005.1 Novosphingobium sp. | reverse complement strand
GGAAAAGATGGTTCGCAGCAAGCTTATTGCTCGTTCTGCCCTCGGCATGGCGCTCGCGCTGGGCCTCGCCGCTGGCGCGCCGACGGCCGCACTGGCCAAGGACAAGGCCCCTGCCGCACCCAAGCTGGCCCCCAGCAAGGCGTTCATCCCGGCCTACCAGGCGGCTGCCGGTGCACTTGAAAAGGCGTCGAAGAACCCTGACGTCGCCGCAGCCCGCACTGCCGTGACCGGCGCCGAAGGCGCCTATCGGGCCGCACAGGGCAAGGATGCCCGCGCCCAGGCCAAGACCCAGCTGGACGCCGCGCAGGCTGCGCTGGGCACCAGCATCGCCGCTGAAAAGGCTGCCATCGATCAGGCCTTCGCCGTGGCCACTGCGCCCGACGACAAGTATCTGGCCGGCCAGCTCGCGCTCAACCTCGGCAATGTAGGCATGGACAAGCAGCTGCAGCGCCGCGGCCTCCAGTCGATGGTGGACAGCGGCAAGCTGCCCGCTACCGACCTCGGCAAGTTCAACTTCTACATCGGCGGCATTTCGTTCGACATGAAGGACTATGCCGCGGCCCGCACCGCGCTGGCAGCCTCGATCGCGGCCGGTTACACCGAAAACAACGTCGATGGCCTGCTGGCCGACGCCTACATCGGTGACAACCAGCCGCTCGAAGGCCTCAAGGTGCTGCTCGCCTCGGCGGACAAGCCCGGCGCGACCCCGTCCGAAGACCTGCTGCGTCACGGCATCGTCGTTGCCTACAAGACCAAGGCCTTCGACTACGCCACCGGCTTCACCTCGCGCCTTGCCGCGCTCTATCCGAGCCAGGCCAACTGGGCGCTCTCGATTGCCGTGCTGCGTGATCTGGGCAAGTACCAGTCGCAGGATCTGATCGACCTGATGCGCCTGATGGAACGCACCAAGAGCTTCTCGGAAGAGCGTGACTACGTCGAATACATCCAGGCCGCCGACCCGCGCCGTCTGCCGGGCGAAGTGCTCAAGGTGATCGGTGAAGGCCTTGCCGCTGGCAAGCTCAACGCCGCCGACCCCTTCGTCACCGATGCCAAGGCCAATGCCTCGGGCCGTATCGCGGCTGACAAGGCCTCGTTCGCCGGGCTTGAGCGCGATGCCCGCGCGGCTGCCGGCAATGCCGCCACCGCGATGGCGGCTGGGGACACCTTCCTCAGCTACGACATGCCGGCCAAGGCGGCTGAAATGTACCTGATCGCGCTGGGCAAGCCGGGCGCCGATGCGCCGCGCGTGCTGACCCGTCTGGGGATTGCCCAGGCCGATGCCGGTCAGCTTGCCGAAGCCCAGGCGACTTTCGCCAAGGTCGATGGCGCGCGCAAGCCGATCGCCCAGCTGTGGTCGGCCTATGCCTCGGCCAAGGCCGCCGGCAAGTAAGCCCAAACGCTTTTGAAAACAGGGAAGGGCGGTCGGAAACGGCCGCCCTTTTCCGTGGCCCTATTCAACCGGGCTGAACTGGCCCTCGGCTTCGTCGAGTACGTGCAGCACCCCGTCCGAGATCGCGAAGAACGCGCCGGTCAGCCGCAGTTCGCCACTGCGCTCCTTGCTTCGAACGCAGGGGAAGGTCCGCAGGTTGCTGAGGCTCACTTGAACCCCAGCCTGTTCCATCGCGCGTTCAGCGGCGCGGCCGTGGGTGCCATGCGCTTCGACCACCGGACCGCGGGCATCGTCCAGCAGGGCGATCCAATCGGCGATGAAGCCGCCTTCGCCGGGCAGGGTGCCATGCATTTCGCGGGTCAGCGCAGCCTTGCAGCCACCGCACATCCCGTGGCCCATGACCACGATTTCCTTGACCTTCAAGACCTGCACCGCAAATTCGAGCGCAGCCGAAACCCCGTGGTGGCCGGGCGTCGTTTCGAAGGGGGGGACCATCGCCGCCACATTGCGGACCACGAAGATTTCACCCGGATCGACATCGAAGATCTGCGCCGGATCGACCCGGCTGTCCGAACAGGCGATCACCATGACTTCGGGTTCCTGCCCATCGCGCAAGGTGGCCCATCGTTCGCGATTGCTGGCCCAGGCAGAGTTGCGGAACCGGCGATAGCCTGAAATCAGGCGATCGAACGAAGGGGAGAATCCATTGCGCATGGCCGGCCTGATGCCCCCGGAAATTCGTGCTGGCAAGCCTTGGCGCATGCGCCTATCTGGGCGCCATGAACGACATGACCAATGGCCCTGCCAGCCCGCGCCCCGAACAGCGCCAGCGCAAGCCCGACTGGATCCGCGTCAAGGCTCCGACCAGCAAGGGTTACGGCGAAACCCGCCAGTTGATGCGCGATCTCAAGCTGCACACCGTGTGCGAGGAAGCCGCTTGCCCGAACATCGGGGAATGCTGGACCAAGAAGCACGCCACGGTGATGATCCTGGGCGATATCTGCACCCGCGCCTGCGCGTTCTGCAACGTCAAGACCGGGATGCCCCGCGCGGTCGATCCGCTGGAGCCCGACCATGTCGCCGCCGCCGCTGCGAAGATGGGGCTGGAACACATCGTCATCACCTCGGTTGACCGTGATGACTTGCCCGATGGCGGGGCCAGCCAGTTCGTCAAGGTGATCAAGGCGCTGCGCCGCGAAACCCCCGATACCACGATCGAGATCCTGACCCCGGACTTCCGCGGCAAGATGCGCCCTTCGGTCGAAGCGATCGTGATGGCCGGGCCCGATGTCTACAACCACAACCTTGAAACCGTCCCGCGGCTCTATCCCACGATCCGGCCGGGCGCGCGTTACTATGCTTCGCTGCGCCTGCTGGAAGAGGTCAAGAACCACGATCCGCTGGTGTTCACCAAGAGCGGGATCATGCTGGGGCTGGGCGAAGAGCGGCTTGAAGTCCACCAAGTGATGGATGACATGCGCAGCGCCGGGGTCGATTTCATGACCATGGGCCAGTACCTTCAGCCCACGCCGCGCCACGTGGCGGTAAGCGAATTCGTTACCCCCGACACCTTTGGCAGCTATGCCTCGATTGCCCGGTCCAAGGGCTTCCTGCAGGTCGCGGCCAGCCCGCTGACCCGGTCGAGCTATCACGCCGGGGACGATTTCAAGGAAATGCGCGCCGCCCGTCAGGCCC
Source organism: Novosphingobium sp. (assembly GCA_041915005.1). Taxonomy (GTDB): domain Bacteria; phylum Pseudomonadota; class Alphaproteobacteria; order Sphingomonadales; family Sphingomonadaceae; genus Novosphingobium. The sequence goes on along the minus strand of JAYSCF010000130.1, from coordinate 2,584 downwards.
AGGTGGGCCTGGCCCGCCGGAAATAATGCCGGGCATCCGCGAAACCCGGCGTCTGCCGTGGACGGCCGAGCAGATGTTCGATCTGGTCGCCGATGTCGCGCGCTATGGCGAGTTCCTGCCCTGGGTGGTCGCCACCCGGATCAAGTCTGACAGCGAGACCGAGATGGTCGCCGACATGCTGGTGGGGTTCAACGCGCTGCGCGAGAAATTCACCTCGCGCGTGGAAAAGCAGCGCCCAGGCGATCAACCCGGCCGGATCAAGGTCCACTACGTCGACGGGCCGATGCGCGATCTCGACAATGTCTGGGAATTTCGCAGCACCGAAGACGGCTGCGAGATCGAATTCCTGGTCAGCTTCACGTTCCGCAATGCGCTGTTCGAAAAGCTTGCCGGGCAATATTTCGACCGGGCTTTCCGCAAGATGGTGGGCGCTTTCGAGGAACGCGCCCAGCAGCTTTACGGCAGCAGCAGTTCGAGCGCGACCAGCGCTGCCTGATGGCGCACCCGTTCGCGGCTTGATCCATCGAGCAGGCGTTCTTCGCCAACGATTTCATCGCTGCCCCGGATTGCGCGGGCAAACACCACGGTGCCAACCGGCTTTTGTTCGCTGCCGCCATCAGGCCCGGCGATCCCGCTGATCGCCACGGCCACGTCGGCGCCGCTGTGCTTGAGCGCGCCCTGGGCCATCGCCCAGGCGCAGGCGATCGAGACGGCCCCGAAGGTTTCGATGATATCGCGCGACACGCCCAGCGATTGCTGCTTGGCTTCGTTCGAATAGGTCACGAACCCGCGATCAAGTACGGCAGAAGAGCCGGCGATCTCGGTCAGCGCCGCAGACACCAGCCCGCCGGTGCAGCTTTCGGCAAGCGCCACGGTGCGGCCCGCAGCGCGGTTTTCGGCAATGACGCGTTCAGCCAGTTCGGCAAGGTCTTGGGGCAGCAGGCTCAAGTGGAAATATCCCTCGATAGCGACTCGCGCCGAGCCCATTGGTCCCCTTTGTCGGGAAAATCCAGCCCCGAACGATCAGGCGCGCAGCAGCGTGGCCACCGCCTGGGTCGCAATCCCTTCGCCGCGCCCGGCAAAGCCAAGGCGCTCGGTGGTCGTCGCCTTGACGCTGACTGCCGCAATATCTGTGCCCAGCAGATCGGCCAGCCGTGCGCGCATCGCCTGACGGTGCGGGCCGATCTTGGGCGCTTCGCAGATGATCGTCAGGTCGACATTGCCGATCCGGTAGCCTGCCGCCGCCGCCAGAGAAACGGCATGAATCAGGAAGCGATCCGAAGACGCCCCTTTCCATTGCGGGTCTGACGGCGGAAAGTGGCTGCCGATATCGCCATCGCCAATTGCGCCAAGGATGGCATCGACCAGCGCATGGATTGCGACATCGGCATCGGAATGGCCCGCAAGGCCGCGCGCGTGATCAATCTTCACCCCGCACAGCCACAGCTCCTCGCCATCGGCAAGGCGGTGAACGTCATAGCCGGTGCCGACCCGCAGCGGCGACAGATCGGCGGCAAAATCGCTGGAAAAGGTCAGCTTGTGCAACACGTCGTCTCCTTCGACCAGGGTCACGGCAAGCCCGGCGGCCTGGGCGACCTGGGCATCATCGCCGGCGCTGGCCGGGCCATCCCAGGCGCGGTGCGCGGCCAGAATGGCGTCATACTGGAAGGCTTGCGGGGTTTGGACCCGGCGTAGATCCTCGCGGCGGGCGGGCTTGCCCATCAGATCACCCTCGGCATGGGTCAGGCTGTCGACCACCGGCAGCACCGGGATCGCGCCCGCGCTTTGCGCCAGGGAAGACAGCAATCTGTCGATCACAGCGGCGGGCAGGGCGGGGCGCGCAGCATCGTGGATCAGCACCTGCTGCGGGGCATCGCCGGCCAGCGCTTCCAGCGCCTTGCGCACCGAAACCTGCCGGGTTTCCCCGCCCGTGACGAACCGCACCCCGGCCACGCCCGCCAGCGCGGCGGCGGCTATGTCTTCTGCGCCTTCGGGGATTGCCACCACGATCGGCGCAATGCCGGCTGCTGCCAGCGCTTCGGCCGAATGGCGCACCACGGGTTTTCCTCGCCACAGCGCGAATTGCTTGGGCAGCGGCTGGCCGGCGCGCAAGCCTTGGCCCGCCGCGACGATCACGGCGGCAGTGCTGGCGGGGGAAGGGTTAAAGGCAGTCATCGCTTGCGCGGGTAAAGCCTTGCCGTTCCCGCGGCAATTCCCTATGTGCTGCCCAAATTTTAGGCATTATGCGATGACCCCGCTTCCCACCCCTCCGCAATTGGCCCCGATCCAGGTTGGTCCCGTGCAGATCGACTGCCCGGTGATCCTCGCGCCGATGACCGGCGTGACCGATCTGCCGTTCCGCCGGCTGGTGCGCCGTTTCGGCTCGGGCCTCAACGTGACCGAAATGATCGCCAGCCCGGCCGCGATCCGCGAAACCCGCCAGTCGGTGCAGAAGGCCGCCTGGGATCCGGCCGAAGAACCGGTGTCGATGCAACTGGTTGGCTGCGATCCGTGGCAGATGGGCGAAGCGGCCAAGCTGTCGGAAGATCGCGGCGCGGCGATCATCGACATCAACATGGGCTGC
>JAYSCF010000129.1:0-5685 GCA_041915005.1 Novosphingobium sp. | reverse complement strand
GCTGCGACTCCAGACTTAATGAAGAGTAGAGACTGGTCGCACGATATTGCCATCCTCTGGGGGATCACGTCTGCTTATTGCGCAGTTAGCATTTTTGCTGGCTATCTTTTATTCAAACGGCATGTCCCACAGACCGTTCCGATCGTAATTGCCTGTCTGTGGCTATCTGGCCCTGTGCTTGGAATTTTCTCCTTATTCGCATTTGAACTAAGCCCATCGGACGGCGCTTCGATAGGGCGATCAATCATAACAACCGTCATTTGGACTACCTACCTCCTTCGATCAAAACGCGTCTGCAATACTTATGGGCGTACGGCATGAATGCAGCTGAAGCATCTCGCATCGAGACACCGACGCTGCTATCACGGATCACCAAGGCGGTGCTGCTCTGGCTGTACCGCTGGAAGGGCTGGCGGCTTGAAGCAGACGGCGCGATCCCGCCGCGCTGCGTGATCCTGGGCGCGCCGCACACCTCGAACTGGGATTTCGTGTTCTTCCTTGGCGCGACCCACCAACTGGGGATCGAACCAGCCTTCATGGGCAAGCACACGCTGTTCAAGTGGCCGCTGACCCGCTTCATGTTCGACATGGGCGGAGTGCCAGTCAACCGCAGCCGCGGCGGCAACTATGTCGAGGCGCTGGTCACCGAATTCAAACGCCGCGCCCGCCTCGCCCTGGTGATTGCGCCCGAAGGCACGCGCAGTTCGGCCGGCGGGTGGAAATCGGGCTTCTATCACATTGCCTATGGCGCGGGCGTACCGATCGTTCCGGCCTGGGTGGACAACGCGGGCAAGCGCGGCGGGCTTGGCCCGGCGCTGATGCCAAGCGGCGATTACCGCGCCGATCTGGCACGGCTGGCGGCATTCTACCGCTCGGTCATGCCCGATCACCCGCGCGTGCTGGCAATCGATGCGGAGACAGGCAATGCTTGATGGACTGCTGATCAATGCCGGGGTCGACCTGGCGATGATGCTGGCGCTGTGCGCCATCGCCGCGCGGATCGGTGACGTATCGTTCATCGATGCGGTGTGGGGCGCCGGCATGGCCGTGCTGGCCCTGGCGAGCTGGCTGCAACTGGCCGATCCCGATCCGCGCGCCACCCTGCTGCTGGCGCTGACTGCATGCTGGGGGCTGCGGCTGGGCTGGCACCTGTTGACCCGCTGGCGCGCCCACGGCGAGGATCCGCGCTATGCCCGGATGCTGGCCAAGGCCCGCGAACAGGGGCGCTATGGCGCCGCGGCCTTCAAGGTCGTGTTCGGCCCGCAGGCGGTGCTGCTGTTCATCACCAGCCTGCCCGCGCAGCTTGGCATCCTGAGCGGCGGCGCGCCGGCTCCCATTGGTGCCATCGGCCTGGCCGGCGCCGCGCTGTGGCTGGTCGGCATCGGCTTTGAAGCGATCGGCGATGCCCAGCTGAAAGCGTTCCGCGCCGATCCGGCCAATCGGGGCCGGGTGCTCGATACCGGGCTGTGGCGCTATACCCGCCACCCCAACTACTTCGGTGATGCCTGTGCATGGTGGGGGATTTGGCTGGTCGCGGCCGGGTCTGGCCCGATGGTAGCGCTGGCCAGCCTGATCGGGCCCGTATTCCTGACCTTCACCCTTACCCGCTGGTCGGGCAAGCCGCTGCTCGAAAAGGGGCTGATGAAAAGCCGCCCGGGCTATGCGGACTATGTCGCACGCACCTCGGGCTTCTTTCCGCGCCCCCCGCGCAAGGGTTAAGGCTTCACCTCCACGCTGCGGTCATCGGCGGGAACCTCGCGCGGCGCGGCGCCCTTGAGCCAGGCTTCGAGCGCGTCGATATCGGACATCCCGATCACCGCGCCCTGCCCCTTGGCAAACAGGGTGAAGCTGTCCCCGCCCTGGGCAAGGAAGTTGTTGGTGGTGACGCGGTAGATCGCGGCCGGATCGATCGGCACGCCATCGAGCGTCATCGCGGTGACCCGTTCGCCCACGGCGCGGCTGCGATCATAGCGGAAGGCAAAGCCAGCCGATGCCAGCAGCGCCTGTTCGGGGCCATTGGCATCGAAGCCCTGTTCCAGGATCGCTTTCAGTTCCGCTCCGCTGAAGCTCTGCGTCACCAGTGTGTTGTTAAACGGCTGGACCGCATAGATATCGCCGAAGGTCACGCTGCCATCGGCCGCGGGGACCAGCGCGGCGCGCACCCCGAACGGGTTCATCAGCGCGATCTGCGCGCCCGCACCGCGCGTTGCAGCGAGCTGCGCATCGGCGATCAACTGGCCCAGCGGCCGCCCGGTGGCCGCGCCCGCCAGCTTGCCAACCGGGCGCTGGGCAAAGGCCTTGGCGGCATCGACATAGGTCGCGACATAGGCCGCCACATCGGCGCGCGGGGCGAACTGCGGCACCAGCGAACTGTTGCCGACCGCGCCCTTGCTGCCGGTATAGGGCGCGCTCTGCACCACCACGTTGACCGCGTGCTTGGCCACCACCTTGTGCTGGACGGGATCGATCGCGAGCGTGATGTCGGTCACCAGTTCGCCGTAAACCCCGGCGCTGGTCAGCAGCACCGGATGGGCCGGATTGATCGCACCATAGTTGCAGACATAGGCCTTGTGGGTATGGCCCGAAACCACCAGATCGACCCCCGGATCCAGCCGGTCCAGGATCGGGCGGATTTCGCCGCTCAGCCCCTTGCAATCGTTGGGATCGGCGATCCCGTCCTGGCTGCCGCCCTGATGGATCAGCACCACCACCGCATCGGCGCCCTGCGCCTTGAGCATGGGGACCAGCCGGTTGATCGTCTCGGCCTCGTTCAGGAAGGTCAGCCCCTTGATCCCGCCCGGCGCGACCAGATCCGGTGTGCCTTGCAGGGTCAGCCCGATCAGCCCCACGCTGACCCGGCGCTTGCCGTTGCCAAAGCTGCGGATCGCGGTGGCGGGGAACAGCGTCTGCCCGCTTTCGGTCAGGGTGCTGGCAGCCAGGAAGCCAAATTTCGCCCCGCCGAACTGTTCGACCTGGCAGGGCTTGCGCGGGGTGTTCTGCTGGCAGCCGCCGGCCTGCATCCGCAGCAATTCGGTACGGCCGCGATCGAATTCGTGGTTGCCCACCGCGTTGAAATCCAGCCCGATCCGGTTGGCCACCCCGATCGCCGGTTCATCGAGATAGAGCGAGGAAGAGAGCTGCGAGGCCGAGATCAGATCGCCCGCGCCCACGGTCAGATGGTTGGGATACTTGGCGCGCACCGCATCGACCGCGCTGGCGAGCCAGGCCGCGCCGCCGGCGGGAACCTGGACCATGCCGCCCTTGCCATCGGCCACCGCGACCGACTGGCGCGGCGCTTCAAGGCTGCCGTGAAAGTCGTTGATCGCGACCACGCCCACCGTCACCGGCTGGCCGATCACCCCCGCTGGATGCAGTGCACCGCCGCCCGCGCAGGCGGCCAGGAACGGGAACAGCATCGCAGGAGCAAGGCGGGCGAAAGCGCGGTGCAACGGGGTCGTATTGAGCATGGCTGTGTCCTAGCGGATCGAGACGGATCGGCAAGTGTTGCGTATTATGCAAATAAGACAGTTTCTTGAAATATGGCCGCGACTATTTATGTAAGGATCAAGACCGAGAGTCGCGGGGAGATTGCAGCATGGCACGGCCGCAAACCGATATCGAAGCCGGACGCGAAATGCTGATCGACCTGGTGGTCGAACTGATCGAGGAGCGTGGATCGACCACGCTGACGGTCGCCGAACTCGCCGCCCGCGCGCAGATGTCCCCGGCCAATCTCTACCGCTACTTCACCAGCAAGGAGGCCCTGATCGAAGCCGTGGCCGAACGCTGGTTCCAGCCCAAGGTGGCGATCATGGAAGCGGTCGTCGCGTCAGACCTTACCCCGCGCCGCAAGATGTTCGAATTCTTCGCCCGCCGCTTTGCGCTGATGAAGGCCGAATGGGAGCGCGATCCGGTGGCTTTCGCCAACTATGTCGAACTGGGCCGCGAGAATTTCGAACTGGTGCGATCCTACGTCGATCTGGGCGACCATTACCTGGCGATGATCATCGGCGAGGCCATGGCCGAGGGCGCCTTTGCCGGACTTTCGATCGATGCGGCGCTCAGCCTGATCAACCAGATGGTCAGTGTCTACGTCAACATCGGCTCGATGGAACTGGTCATGCCGCGCCTGTCGGTCGACAAGCTGGCGATGATCATCGACGCGATCTTCGACGGGCTCTCCGCGGCAGACCGTGGCGCCAAGGCGGTTACCGGCCTGCGCGCCGCCTAGCCATCTGAATTAGGGCATGCTACTTACATTGGTGTGAGCACCGCCCTACCCTATCTGTTCCCGATTGGCATCGATCCGGCCGACATCGATTTCATGGGCCATGTCAACAATGCCAGCTACCTCAAATGGGTGCAGGATGCGGTGATCGGGCACTGGCGCAGCCTGGCCCCGGCCGAAGCCGTTGCCGCGCACCTGTGGGTCGCGCTCAAGCACGAGATCACCTATCGCCGCCCGACCTTCCTGGGCGACGAAGTGATCGCCACGGTCCTGCTCGAAAAAGTCCAGGGCGCCCGCGCCACCTATGAAACCGTGATCCGCCGCGGCGAGGAAATCCTCGCCGAGGTCAAGTCGAGCTGGTGCTGCCTCGATGCCGAAACCCTGCGCCCAGCCCGGCTGGCGCGCGATGTGATCGCGCACTTCTTTCCCGATACGGCCGAGGCCAAGCCAGCCTGAACCCGGGCCTCAGACGTCCAGATTTGCGACGTTGAGCGCGTTTTCCTGAATGAAGTCGCGGCGCGGTTCAACCACGTCGCCCATCAGGCGGGTAAAGATCTCGTCGGTCACGTCGGCATCCTCGACCTTGACCTGGAGCAGGACGCGGTTGTCGGGATCGAGCGTGGTTTCCCACAGCTGCTCGGCGTTCATTTCGCCCAGCCCCTTGTAGCGGGCGATCGACAGGCCGCGGCGGCCGCCGGCCAGCACCGCTTCCAGCAGTTCGGACGGACGCGTGACCTGATCCTTGGCGGCAACGGACCGCGCGGCCGGCACATCCTCTTCGGCCGGTTCGGCAGCCGGTTCGGCCGCTTCCTCAACCGCGGCGCTGGCGCGCACCAGCCGCGCCGGGGTGGCATAGACATCGGCGTTTTCGGCCGCGAGGCGGGCCAGCTTGCGCGCTTCGGCGCTGGTCAGGAAGCTGGCTTCGATCGGATAGGCATCGGTCACCCCGCGCCACACCCGCTTGACCATCACCGCGCCGTCCTCGGTCAGTTCGGCCGACCACTTGGCATCGCGGTCCCCGGCATCGAGCCAGGTCGCGGTGCGGGCCAGCGCGGCTTGGCGCGCCGCGCGGTCGATATCGGGATTGAGCACGCCGGCCAGCGCCAGCGCTTCGACGATGGCCGGGTCATAGCGGCGCGGCACAAAGCCCATCAGGCTGCGCATCCGCATCGCATGTTCGACCAGGGCTTCCAGGTCCGGCCCGCTGCGCGCGCCGCTGCCGGTTTCCAGCACGCGGCCGGCAAGGCCCGCTTCGACCAGGTAGCGATCGAGCGCGGCGCCGTCCTTCAGGTAGACCTCGCTACGGCCTTTGTTGACCTTGTAGAGCGGCGGCTGGGCAATGAAGAGGTGCCCGGCCTTGATGATGTCGGGCATCTGGCGGTGGAAGAAGGTGAGCAGCAGCGTGCGGATATGCGCGCCGTCGACGTCGGCGTCGGTCATGATCACGATCTTGTGAT
>JAYSCF010000128.1:0-5686 GCA_041915005.1 Novosphingobium sp. | reverse complement strand
CGACATATTTCATGTCGAACTGGGTCACCGGCATGTCCGAACGCGGATCGCGGTACAGCGGCACCAGTTGCGCCAGCGGCCGGTCCCCGATCACCACGCCGGCAGCGTGGGTCGATGAATTGCGCGGCAGGCCTTCCAGCTGCACCGCCAGGTCGATCAGGCGGTGGACTTCGTCATCGTGATCATATTCGCGCTTGAGTTCCGCCACGCCATTGAGCGCGCGCGGCAGGGTCCACGGATCGGTCGGATGGTTGGGCACCATCTTGCACAGCCGGTCAACCTGGCCATAGCTCATCTGCAGGATGCGGCCGGTATCGCGCAGCACCGCGCGGGCCTTGAGCTTACCGAAGGTGATGATCTGGGCGACGTGATCGTGCCCGTACTTCTGCTGAACATAGCGGATCACTTCGCCGCGCCGGGTTTCGCAGAAGTCGATATCGAAGTCGGGCATCGAAACGCGTTCGGGGTTGAGGAAGCGTTCGAACAGCAGCCCCAGCCGGATCGGATCAAGGTCGGTGATGGTCAATGACCACGCCACCAGCGAGCCCGCGCCCGAACCACGCCCCGGCCCCACCGGGATGCCGTTGTCCTTGGCCCATTTGATGAAGTCGGCCACGATCAGGAAGTAGCCGGCAAAGCCCATCTTGTTGATGATGCCGGTTTCGAAATCGAGCCGATCGAAATAGGCCTGCCGCTCGACCGGGTCCATTTCGCCATAGGGTTCCAGCCGGGCTTCAAGGCCTCGGCGCGCATCGTCCTCGAGCATCCGCGCCTCGCCTTCCTTGTCACCAGCCAGGCTGGGCAGGAGCGGCTTGCGCTTGGGCGGGGCAAAGGCGCAGCGCTGGGCCACGACCAGGGTGTTGGCGATGGCTTCGGGCAGGTCCGCGAACAGTTCGGCCATCATGCTGGCTGATTTGACCCAGGCATCGCGGTTCGAACGCGGGCGATCGGCGGCGTCGATGTGGGTCGAATTGGCAATACACAGCATGGCATCGTGCGCACCATAGAAGCCCGGCTCGCCATATTTGGCCGGGTTGGTCGCCACCAGCGGCAGGTTGCGGGCATAGGCCAGCGCGATCAGCGCGTCTTCGGCGGCCTCTTCGGCGCTATCGCCGCTGCGCGCGATTTCGATATAGAGCTTGCCGGCAAACAGCCGCTCAAGCCGGTCGGCATAGGCTTCGGCAGCGTCCTGCTTGCCTTCGGCCAGCAGCCGCACCAGCGCCCCTTCGCCCGCGCCGGTCAGCGCAATCAGCCCGGCGGCATGGCCTTCAAGATCATCCAGCGTGACATGGGGTTCCAGTTCGAGCGGGCGATCGAGGTGCGCCTTGCTGACCAGGTGGCACAGGTTGTTCCAGCCATCGTTGTCCTGGGCATAGAGCGCCAGCCAATCGATCATTCCGCCCGGCTCACGCTGGACCCCCAGCGTGGTGCCGACAATCGGCTGGATTCCGGCATCGCGGCAGGCCCCGGCAAAGGCCATCGCGCTGTACAAGCCATTGCGATCGGCAATCGCAATCGCCGGAAACGCGCGCTCTTTCGCCAGCTTGGCAATCGCCTTGGGATCGATCGCCCCTTCGAGCATCGAATAGCTGGACAGCACCCGCAAGGGCACGAAAGGTTCATAGGCCATGGACCGACCCTAGGCATGGCGCAGCAGATTCGCAAAAGCGATTGGCCGACCTATCCACCACCGATCCCGCCCCCGCGATTTCCCTTTGCAATGTCAGAAAGTTGTGGTTGTCTTCCCGCCATTCAGCTCAACGTTGCAACGCGTTCCGTTCCGTCTTGCACAGGAGACTGGCCATGAACGATTCCACGCACAATGATTCCAGCCCGCCTGCTGGCAACACGCTGGTCGCGCGGGCCAAGGCGATCACGCTCAATCCCGATGAAACCTGGCCGATCATCGCCGCAGAGCCTGCCACTCCGGGTGATCTCATCACGCGCTATGCCATGCCGCTGGCTGCGATCGGCCCGCTGGCAACCTTCATTGGCGGGCAATTGTTCGGCGTATCGCTGCTGCTGGCGACCTATCACCCCAGCCTGGTCGGCGGGCTGACCACTGCGGCGATCAGTTTTGGCATGGCGCTGCTCACCCTGATCGTCATCGCCCTGCTGGCTGATTACTTCGCGCCCAATTTCGGCGGCACGGCCAGCCGCAGCCAGGCCTTCAAGCTGGTGACCTATGCCCTCACCCCGGGCTGGATCGCGGGGATCCTCGGGCTGGTTCCCTCGCTTGCCATGTTGCAGGTTCTGGCCGGGATCTACAGCCTCTACCTGTTTCATCTTGGTGCTACGCCAGTGATGCAGGTGCCGCGCGGCAAGGCCACGATCTATACCGTGGTGACTGCGCTGTGCGCGATCGTGCTGATGGCGATAGCCAGCACGGTCACCACCCGGGTCAACGGCATGATGGGCGGCGGCATGGCCGCGATGATGCGCGGATCGGGCGGCGATGTAACGATGAACCTGCCCGGCGGCGGCCGGATCGACACGGCCAGCCTTGAACAGGCGTCAAAGCAGCTCGAACAAGCCAAGGACGCCAAGGCGGTTGACGTGGCGGCGCTTCAGGCGCTGCTCCCGGCGGCGCTGGGCGGCTATGCGCGCACCGCCACCCAATCGGGCGGCGCGGGCGGGATCGGCGCCCAGGCCGAAGGCACCTATGCCATGGGCGACAAGACCATCCGCCTGCGCGTGGTCGACATGGCGGCGATGGGTGCGCTGGCCGGCATCGTTGGCGGGCTTGGGGTCGAAGAGAACAAGGACGATGCCAACGGCTATGAACGCACCACCACCGAAGACGGGCAGATGCGGGTCGAAAAATGGAACCGCACCGACGGCAGTGGCAGCTACGGCCAGCAGGTCGCCAGCCGGTTCATGATCGAAGCCGAAGGCCAGGCCGCCAGTATCGATGAACTCAAGGCCGCCGTTGCCAGCATCGACCAGGGCAAGCTCATCGCCCTCGCCCGCTGAGCCTTACAGCAGCGCGGCGATATCGCTGTCCAACGCGGCGGGCTTGGCATTGGGGGCATAACGCCGCACGACCTTGCCATCGCGGCCGATCAGAAACTTGGTGAAGTTCCACTTGATCGATTTCGTCCCCATCACGCCGGGCGCCTCGGCCTTGAGCCAGTCATACAGCGGGGCGGCATCGGCGCCGTTCACGTCGATCTTGCCCATCAGCGGGAAGCTGAGCCCGAAATTGACCTTGCAGAACGCGGCGATCTCGTCGGCGCTGCCCGGCTCCTGATGGCCAAACTGGTTGCACGGGAACGCGATCACTTCAAACCCCTGGTCGCGATACTTGCGCCACAGCGCCTCAAGCCCGTCATACTGCGGGGTAAAGCCGCATTTGCTGGCGGTGTTGACCACCAGCACCACCTTGCCGAGCTTGTCCGCCAGGCTGATCTCCTCGCCATTGGGCAGCTTGGCAGCAAAATCCGCGATCGTTTTCATCCCAGCACTCCATCATGCAGGCGCACCACCCGGTCCATCGACTGGGCCAGACGCTCGTTGTGCGTGGCGACAAGGGCCGCGCTGCCCTGGGTTCGGACCAGATCGAGGAACTGGCCCAGCACCTTGTCCGCAGTCGCTTCATCAAGGTTGCCGGTCGGCTCGTCGGCCAGCACCAGCGCCGGCTTGTTGGCCAGCGCCCGGGCCACGGCAACGCGCTGCTGTTCGCCGCCCGAAAGCTGGCTGGGCCGATGCCCCAGCCGCGCGGCGAGGCCCAGCGCGGCAAGCAGCTCGCCCGCCCGCGCCTCGGCCGCAGCCTGATCGATCCCGGCCACAAGCTGAGGCAGCACCACGTTTTCCAGCGCGCTGAAATCGGGCAGCAGATGGTGGAACTGATAAACGAACCCGATCCGGTCGCGCCGCAGGGTGGTGCGATCATCGCTGCCCAGTGCAGAAGCATTGGTTCCGGCGATCTCGATCCGCCCGCCAAATCCGCCTTCGAGCAGGCCGACCGCCTGCAGCAAGGTCGACTTGCCGGAGCCCGACGGGCCAAGCAGCGCCACGATCTCGCCGGGACGCACTTCAAGGTTCACGCCGCGCAGCACGTCGATGCGTTCGCCGCCCTGTTCAAAGCTGCGGGTCAGGCCCGCCAATCTGACGACCGGATCATTCATAGCGCAGCACCTGCACGGGATCGGTGCTCGCCGCCTTGAAGGCCGGGTAGAGCGTGGCAAGAAAACTGAACAGCAGGGCCATCAGCGCGATCACGGTGATTTCCACCGGGTCCGAACGGCTGGGCAGTTCGGTGAGGAAGCGGATCGAGGGATCCCACAGGTTCTGCCCGGTCACCACTTCGACCAGGCGGACCACGCCCTGGCGGAAGAACAGGAACACGAAGCCCAGCGCGAGGCCTGCGAGCGTGCCCAAGGCCCCGATCACGAAGCCGATCGTCACGAACACCTTGAGCAACGATTTGCGGGTGGCTCCCATCGTCCGCAGGATCGCGATGTCACGCGTCTTGGCGCGCACCAGCATGATCAGCGAGGACAGGATGTTGAACACTGCCACCAGCACGATGATCGACAGCACGACGAACATCGCCACGCGTTCCACCGCCAGCGCTTCGAACAGACTGGCGTTGATCGTCTTCCAGTCGGTCACCACCGCTTGCCCGGCCAGCTTCTGCCCTACCGGCGCCAGGATTTGCGCGGCGCGATCGGGATCATCGACCTGAACCTCGATCATGCCCACCGAATCGCCCGTCAGCAGCAAGGTCTGCGCATCCTGCATCGGCATGACCACGAAGCGCTGGTCGTAGTCATAGACGCCGATTTCGAACACGGCCGAGACGTGATAAGCAATCTGGCGCGGGACCGTGCCGAACGGGGTCGACTGGCCCTGCGGGTTGATCACCGTGATCGTATCGCCCACCCGCGCGCCAAGATTGGCGGCCAGCTGCGATCCCAGCGCCACGTTACTGGCCCCCGGGCGCAGATCGGCCAGCGATCCGGTAACCAGCTTGTCATTGAGCCGGGCAATATCCTCGCCCGTATTGCCGCGCGCAAAGATCGCCTCGACCCGGCCATTGAAGCTCGCCAGCAGCGGCTGCTCGATCAGCGGCGAAGCGCGGGTGACCCCCGGCGTTGCCTTGACCTCGGCCAACACCTCGCGCCAGTTGTCGAGCCGCCCGCCATAGGCCTGGACGATCGCGTGGCCATTAAGCCCGACGATCTTGTCGAACAGTTCGGCGCGAAACCCGTTCATCACGCTCATCACGATCACGAGCGCGGCGACGCCCAGCATCACCGCGACCAAGCTGATCCCGGCGACCAGCGCAATGAACGCCTCGCCCCGCCCCGGCATCATGTAACGCTTGGCGATGGTCCATTCGAAAGGGGAAAGCAGCAAGCAGGCCTCGCAGGAGCGAAATGCAGGAATAACGATAGCCAGCGATGTAGGCCCGCCCCGCCGCACTGGCAAGCACCGCACCATGCCGTGGCCGGGAGCGTGGCGGGCGGGCAAAAACGCGCCTTTGCCATCAACTTAGCCGCCGGTGCGTCGCGGCACGCATATTTCATCGGGCATGGCAGCTTTCGGCCCCTTGCGTTTCGGGCGCATCGGGGCCAAAGCGGCGCCACCACTGGCCGGGTGAAACATGAACATCACAAATCCTTTCCTAGACGCGGATGGCGACAAGCTCCGCGAGGAATGCGGCATTTTCGGCGTCATTGGC
>JAYSCF010000127.1:0-5690 GCA_041915005.1 Novosphingobium sp. | reverse complement strand
CCGGCTACCGCGAGGTCAAGACCCCGCAGGTGATGGACGCGCGCCAGTGGGAGCAATCGGGGCACTGGGGCAAGTACCGCGAGAACATGTTCGTCATCCCCGACGAGGTTCCCAACACCGAGGACGAAGGTCCGGTGATCTCGGGCGAGGCCGACTGGATGGCCCTGAAGCCGATGAACTGCCCCGCCCACGTGCTGATCTTCCGCCAGGGCATCAAGTCGTACCGCGACCTGCCGCTGCGGCTCTATGAAAACGGCTGCTGCCACCGCAACGAACCGCACGGCGCGCTGCACGGGCTGATGCGGGTGCGCCAGTTCACTCAGGACGATGCCCACATCTTCTGCCGCGAAGATCAGATCGTGGACGAGGTCCAGGCGTTCTGCGCGCTGGCCGACCGGATCTATCAGGACTTCGGCTTCAGCTATTCGATCAAGCTCGCGCTGCGCCCCGAAAAGCGGTTCGGCACCGAGGACATGTGGGACCAGGCCGAGGCCGAACTGCGCGATGCGGTGCACCGTGCGGGCCTGGCCAGCGCGGATTACGGCTGGGAAGAGCTGCCGGGCGAAGGCGCGTTCTATGCGCCCAAGCTCGAATGGCACCTGACCGACGCGATCGGGCGGACCTGGCAGGTCGGCACGATCCAGTCGGACCGCGTGCTGCCCGAACGGCTTGATGCCGGCTACATCGCCGAGGACGGCGAAAAGCACCGCCCGGTCATGCTCCACCGCGCGATCTTCGGCTCGTATGAACGCTTCATCGGTATCCTGATCGAACACTTCGCAGGGCGCCTGCCGGCGTGGCTCGCCCCGGTTCAGGCCGTGGTCGCCACGATCGTCTCGGATGCCGATGGCTATGCCCACGATGTCACCGCGCAGCTTGGCGCCGCGGGCATCCGGGTGGAAACCGACGTGCGCAACGAGAAGATCAACTACAAGGTGCGCGAACACTCGCTCCAGAAGGTTCCCTACCTGCTGGTGGTGGGCAAGCGCGAGGCCGAGGAAGGCACCGTGGCCGTCCGCACCCTCGGCGCCGAGCACCAGAAGGTCATGCCGCTGGCCGAGGCGATCGCGCTGATCAAGGGTGAAACCACCCCGCCGGACCTGCGCTGACTTGATCCTTGACCTGACCCCTGCCCAGATCGGCGTGGCGCTGTTCGCCACGCTGGCGGCTGCCTTCGTGCGGGGGCTGGCGGGCTTCGGCATGGCGATCCTGCTCGTGCCGGTGCTGGGCCTGGCCGTCCCCCCGCGCGAAGCGGTGGTGGTGGCCAATTGGCTGGGGCTGCTGATCGGGCTGGTGGGCCTCAGAAAAATCATCGGCCAGAGCGAACGCAGCGCCTTTACCATCTCGGCGTTGGCAGTGCTGGCAACGCCGCTGGGCGTGTGGCTGCTGGCGGTCACCGATCCGGCTTTGGCGCGGATGCTGATCGCGCTGATCGCGCTGGGCTCGTTCGTGCTGGTGCTGCTGCCCAAGAAACCCGATCACCACGTGCCCGGCATCGGTGAAACCGGGGTGACCGGATTGCTTTCGGGCGTGCTGACCGGCTTTGCCGGGATGCCGGGGCCGCCGGTGGTGCCCTATTACCTGCGCCGGGCGATTGCCCCGCAGCTCGCCCGCGCCTCGATGATGACGATCTTCCTGGCCACTTCGCTTGCCGGGGTCGGCTCGTCGCTGGTGCTGCGCGTGGCGACGCCGCGCGAACCCTTGCTGGCCTTCGCCTTGTTCCCGGCGGTGCTGCTGGGCAACTGGCTGGGGCACAAGGCCTTCGGGCGGATCGGCGATGCGGCGTGGCGCACCTTTACCGGCGGGGTGCTGGGGATTTCGGCGCTGGCCGCGCTGTGGCGGCTGCTGCACGCCTAGATTGGCAGGGCTTGCCCCGCACAGATCAACACCAGCGCGCAGGTGCACACCACCATGCGGCGCAGGATTTCGGCCAGCACGGCATCGGCATGGAGACGGGCAAGGATCGCGCTCATGCAGCAACCCTGCACCGGGCACGGTTGCCGAAGGGTTAAGCCGCTACCGGATCGTCGAACAGCGCCTTGAGATCTTTCTTCAGGATCTTGCCATTGGCGTTGCGCGGCAGGGTTTCGGGCAGGAACACGATTTTGACCGGCACCTTGAACGCGGCCAGCCGGGCACCCACCCACTCTTGCAGTTCGCCCTCGCTGGCGTGGGTTCCGGGCGCGAGGTGGACCACGGCGGCGGGCTCTTCACCCAGCGTGCGGTGCGGGATGCCGACAATCGCGGCATCCATCACGGCGGGGTGTTCGTAGAGCGCGTTTTCGACTTCCGATGAATAGATGTTTTCGCCGCCGCGCAGCACCATGTCCTTGGCGCGGTCGACGATGAAGCAGAACCCTTCGCTGTCGAGCCGCGCCAGATCGCCCGTGCGGACCCAGCCATCGACGAAGGTCGCGGCGCTGGCTTCGGGGTTCTGCCAATAGCCTTTCACGATCATCGGCCCGCGCGCCCACAGTTCGCCGACTTCGCCGGTCGGCAGCACGGTCACCCCGTCATCGCCCCGGATTTCGAGATCGGCGACCGCCACGGCCGGGCCGCAGCTGGTCGGGCGGCTGAGATAGTCTTCGCCCGAATGGGTGGTAACCGTGGCGGTGGTTTCGGTCATGCCCCAGCCATTGCCGGGCAGGGCGCCGAACACCTCGTAGATCTTGCGGACCAGTTCGGGCGCCGAGGGCGCGCCGCCATAGCCGATCGATTCGAGGCTGGAGAGATCGTACTTGGTGCGATCGGGGTGTTCGATCAGCTGCCAGGCGATGGTCGGCACGCCGCCGGTGGCGTTGACCTTTTCGCGTTCGATGATCTGGAACGCCTTCACCGGATCCCACTTGTACATGAAGATCATGGTGTGCCCGGCCGCGATCGCGCCCATCAGCGTTGCGCTGCAGGCGGTGGCGTGAAACAGCGGGATCACCGTTAGCAGCACTTTGCGCTCGGGTTCGGGCAGGGGATCGCCCCGGCGCAGCACCGCGCGCGCGGCGGCATAGCCGCCCGAGAGGATGTTGCTGGCAAAGTTGCGGTGCGTGCCAAGCGCGCCCTTGGGGTGCCCGGTGGTGCCCGAGGTATAGAGGATGGTGGCCGGATCATCGGGCGCGATGTCGGCGGCGGGCAGATCCTGGTCGGGCAGGCTGGCCCAGGCCGCGGCAGGGCCGATCACGCTTTCGAGCGTGGTGGTGTCTGGCGCAGGCGCCGCACAGCGCGAGACGATCACGGCGCCAAGGCCGGTCAGTTCGGCCCGGTGCGGGGTGATGCGCTCGAGCCGTTCGGCATCGCAGATCAGCACCTTGGCGCCCGAATTGGCAAGGCCATAGGCCAGCTCCTGCCCGGTCCACCAGGCGTTGAGCGGGACGCAGATCGCGCCGAGCGACACCACCGCAAAGAACGCCACCGGCCATTCGGGCAGGTTGCGCATGGCCAGCGCCACCCGGTCCCCCTTGGCCACGCCAAGGCCGCGCAAGTGCTGTGCCAGCGCGGCCACTGCCCGGAACCAGGCATCATAGGTCACGCGTTCGTCCTCGTAGATCAGGAACGTGGCATCGCCGTGCGCGCGCCCGGCCCGCGCCAGCAGGGCGAGGTTGGCGGGGGCATTCTTCCACACCCGGGTCGGGACGCCTTCGATCACGGCGCGGTCCATTTCGAACTTCGCCCCCGGCGCGCACAGCACGGCTTCGATCTGGGCCAGCGACATTGCCGGCCAGCTGGCGGGAATCGCGCCCTTGATCAGTTCATTGTGGTCCGCCTCGCCGGTCATGCCGCATCCATCCCTGTGTTATTTGGCCTTGTGTTATTTGGCCGTGTGTTCTGATTATCGGGGCAGCCTAGCGCAAAGCGGCGCGGGCTCAAGCCTGCTTCAGACCCTCTTGCGCAAGACAGGGTTTTCCTGCGACCTTGGACAAAACGGGAGAGACAGGGATGGCAATGAACACGGCAGCCTATGATGAAGTGGTGCGCGGGCGGCGCTCGATCCGGGGCTACAAGAGCGATCCGGTGCCGCGCGCGCTGGTCCGCGAAGTGCTTGAAGTGGCGATGCGCGCGCCGTCTTCGCTCAACACCCAGCCGTGGAATTTCTATGTGCTGACCGGCGAACCGCTGGACCGGATCCGCGCCGGCAATACCGAACGCAACCTGGCCGGGGTGCCGAGTTCGCGCGAGTTCAAGGGCCACGAAAACTATGCCGGCGAGCACCGCGAACGCCAGGTCGAAATCGCCAAGCAGCTGTTCGGCGCGATGGGCATCGCCCGCGAGGACAAGGATGCCCGGCTCGGCTGGGTGCTGCGCGGCTTTCGCCAGTTCGATGCGCCGGTTTCGATCGTCGTCACCTATGACAAGGTAATCCAGGGCAGCGACATCGCCCCGTTCGATTGCGGGGCGATCGTCAATGCCATCGTCAATGCCGCCTGGGCGCGCGGGCTGGGCTGCGTGATCAACAGCCAGGGGATCATGCAAAGCCCGGTCGTGCGCGAACACGCCGGGATTGCCGAGGATCAGGTGATCATGATGTGCATCGCGATGGGCTGGCCCGATGACAGTTTTCCCGCCAACGCCGTGGTTTCGCAGCGCAAGTCGGTTGACGAGGCCGCGCACTTCGTTGGCTTTGCCGACTGATCACCCCCTGACCGCGGCTTCCAGCAAGGCGGGAACGGCCGGATCCTCGATCGTCGGCGGGGTGGTATAGTCGTCGCCGTTGATGATCTTGCGCAACAGGTTGCGCAGGATCTTGCCCGAACGGGTCTTGGGCAGCGAGGGCACGATATAGGCGGTCTTGAGCGCGGCAACCGCGCCCAGTTCGGCGCGCACTGCGGCGATCACGCGGGCGTGCAGATCGCGTTCGCTGCCCGCCCCGGCGCGGGCCACGACGAAAGCCACCGGGATCATTCCTTTGATCGGATCATCCGCGCCGATCACCGCGCATTCGGCCACGCCGTCCTGCTCGGCGACGATCTGCTCCATCTGCCCGGTCGAGAGGCGGTGCCCGGCGACATTGATGATGTCGTCGGTGCGGCCCATGATGTTGAGGAAGCCCTCGGCATCGAAGTGCCCGGCATCACCGGTTTCATAGTAGCCGGGAAAGCCCGCGAAATTCTTGTCGTAGCCGGCCTGGTTGTTCCACAGCGTGCGGAACGCGCCGGGGGCCAGCGGGGCCTTGATCGCCACCGCGCCGCTTTGCCCCTGGGGCACCGGCTGGCCATCGTCGCCCAGGATCTCGAAGCGATAGCCCGGCACCGGGAAGCCGGCGCTGCCGCGCTTGCGCCGCAGATCGCCCAGCGCAAAGCAGGTCGCCACCCCGGGCCAGCCCAGCTCGGTCTGCCACCAGTGGTCGATCACCGGCAGACCTGATTTTTCTTCCAGCCAGGCAATCGTGTCGGGATCGGCGCGTTCGCCGGCCAGGAAGATCACCCGGCAGTCCCCGGTGCCGATTTCCTTGAGGAAGGTCGCGTCGGGATCTTCCTTGCGCACCGCGCGGATCGCGGTGGGGGCGGTGAAGAAGGTCTTGACCCGGTGGCGGGTCATCACCCGCCAGAAGGTACCGGGATCGGGGGTGCCGATCGGCTTGCCTTCGAACAGGACGGTGGTCGCGCCGACCAGCAGCGGGGCATAGACGATGTAGCTGTGGCCCACGACCCAGCCCACGTCGCTCGCGGCCCAGAACGGATCGCCCGCGCCGATGCCAT
>JAYSCF010000126.1:0-5719 GCA_041915005.1 Novosphingobium sp. | reverse complement strand
TCTCAAGACCAAGAATTTCCATTGGCACGTGGTGGGGCCGCGGTTCCACGATCTGCACCTGCTGTTCGATGCCCAGGCGGCAGAACTGTTCGCGCTGACCGATGTGATTGCCGAACGGGTGCGCAAGAATGGCGCGGCCACGCTCACCTCGGTTTCGGCGATTGCCGGCAAGACCCGGATCAAGCCGCAGGACGATGCCGGGATCAGTGCCGAGGCGATGATCGCCGAACTGCGCGATGACAACGCCGCCCTGATCGCGGCGCTGCGCGAAGCCAAGGCCGCGGCGGGCGCGGCTGGCGATAACGCCACCGACGGCGCGATCGACGACTGGACCGATCAGGCCCAGCAGCGGGTGTGGTTCCTGTCCTCGCTGCTGGGCTAGCCGGCGGATGGCGCGCATAGCATTGCACGGGCGTTCCGGCGCCGTGGCAGCGGTGCTAGGGAGCGGGGATGAACGCTGTGCAGATCATCCCCGATGCCGCCGATGCCGATATCGCGGCCTGGCTTGAAACCCGCCTGGCCGAGGCGCTGTCCCGGACCGAGGGCATGGTGGCGATCACCATCCCCGGCGGATCGACCCCGTTTCCGATCCTGGCGGCGCTGGCCGGCAGCCGGCTCGATTGGTCGCGGATCGCGGTCTGGCCCGGCGATGACCGGATCGTGGCCGAGGATCACCCCGCCAGCAACGTCGGCCGGATCCGTGCCGCGCTTGAACCGCTGGGCGCGCAGGTCGTGGCCCTGGACGCGGCCGCCCGCCCGCCGCATTTCGCGCTGACCTGGCTCGGCATGGGCGGCGATGGGCACATTGCCTCGTTGTTCCCCAACACCGATCCGCAGCCCGATGCCGCCCAGCCGGTGCTGCGCCTGACCCCCGATCCGCTGCCGCCCGAGGCGCCGTTCGACCGGCTCAGCCTGACCATTCCCGCGCTGCTGGATAGCGACGCCTTGCTGTTCGTGATCCGCGGTGCGGACAAGCGCGCGCTGTTCGAAGCGGCGCTGCGCGGCGAACACGATCTTCCGGTTGCCCGCCTGCTCGGGGCGGCGCACCAAGCGGTGACATGCTTCACCTGATTCCCGCTCCGCTCCACCGCATGGCGCTGCGCACGGCGCATGGCCTGCGCAAGCGCTGGTGGCGGCTGCGGCGCCCGGTCGTGCTGGGCTGCCGGATCCTGGCCTTCGATGCCGCGGGCCAGGTTCTGCTGATCCGCCATTCCTATGGCAGCGACAGCTGGACCGTGCCCGGCGGCGGGCTGCGCCGGGGCGAGGATCCGGTGATGGCGGCGATGCGCGAATTTGCCGAAGAGACCGGCTGCACCCTGATCGCCGCGCGGCAATTCGCCGTGGTCGAGGAGTCCTTGTTCGGGGCGACCAACCGGGTGCATCTGATCACTGGAGAGGCGGCGGGCATGCTGCGGCCCGACGGGCGCGAGATCCTGGCCGCGGGGTTCCACCCGCTTTCGGCGCTGCCCGATCCGCTATCGCCCAACCTGGCCGCGGGGCTTGCGCAGTGGCTGGCGGCGATCGGGCGCGGCTAGGTCAGAACGGCAACTGGGCCTGCTGCGCGCGCGGCGGGGCCGATGCGGGCGGGGCATCATCCTCCAGCGCCGAAAGTGTCAGCCCGACAAGCCGCACCGGCTGGGCCAGCGGCAGCACTTCATCGAGCAGGGCATGGGCCACCGCGGCAAGCATCGCGCGGCTGGCGACGGGTTCGTCGAGCGAGCGTGCGCGGGTCAGCCCTGAAAAATCGGCGTGCTTGAGCTTGAGCGTCACCGTCCGGCCGTGGGCCTCGCTCTTGCCGATCCTTGCCCACGACAGGTCGATGATCCGCTCGAGCACTTCGCGCAGCGCCGGGCCGGAGGACAGATCGCGTTCCAGCGTGCGTTCCGCGCCAACCGACTTGCGCGCCCGGTTGGCCTTGACCCGGCGCAGGTCGATGCCGCGCGCCGCGCGATAGAGGTAATCGGCTTGGGAACCGAAATGTTCGCGCAGGAAATGGATGTCGCAGGCGGCAAGGTCCGCGCCGGTCTCGATCCCCAGCGCGGCCATTTTTTCGGCCCCGCGCGGCCCGATCCCGTGAAAGCGCCGCACCGGTAGCGCGGCCACGAAGGAGGCCCCTTCGCCGGGGCGGATCACGCAGAGCCCATCGGGCTTGTTCTGGTCCGAGGCAAGCTTGGCGAGGAACTTGTTGTAGGACACCCCGGCGCTGGCGGTCAGCCCCGTTTCGGCCTTGATCCGGGCGCGGATCAACTGGGCGATATGGGTGGCAGCGCCGATCCCCTTGCGGTCTTCGGTCACGTCGAGATAGGCCTCGTCGAGGCTGAGCGGTTCGACCAGCGGGGTGTGTTCGAGGAAGATTTCGCGGATCTGGCGCGACACCTGCCCATAGACGTCAAACCGCGGACGGCGGAAGATCAGCGCCGGGCAGAGCCGCCGCGCCGTGACTGAGGCCATGGCGGAACGCACGCCAAACCGGCGCGCTTCATAGCTCGCTGCGGCCACCACGCCGCGCGGGCCATCGCCGCCCACGGCCACCGGCTTGCCGCGCAGCGCGGGCTCATCGCGCTGTTCGACGCTGGCGAAAAAGGCGTCCATGTCGACATGGATCACCTTGCGCAGGCCAAAGGCCTCGTCGGTGTCATCGCTGCCGGGATCGGAATCGCGCCATTCGCTCATGGGCTCGTTCATAGGCTGGCCGGCGTCATTGCGAAACAGGCGCAAAAAAGCTGGCCAGCACCGGCGCGAGCCGCCATGGGGGCGTGATGGCCACTCCCCAAAGCAGTCAGGCGCCCGATCGGATCGGTGAACGCGAATTCATCGCGCTGATGGCGATGATGATGGCGCTGCAGGCGCTGTGCATCGATGCCATGCTGCCCGCGTTGGGGGCAATCGCGCATGATCTTGACGTGGCCGATCCCAATCGCCGCCAGCTGGTGGTGGGGGTGTTCCTGTTTGCCGCGGGGTTCGGTTCGCTGATCCCCGGCGCGCTGGCGGATCGCTATGGCCGCCGCCCGGTGCTGATGGTGTCGTTCGCGGCCTATGGCGTGCTGGCGCTGGGCTGCGCGGTGGTGACCGATTTTACCATGCTGCTGGTGCTGCGCGCGGTCCAGGCGATCGCCAGCGCCGGGCTTTCGGTGCTGCCCGGCGCGATCATCCGTGATCGTTTTGGCGGGGACCGGATGGCCAAGATGATGTCGATCATCTCGGTGGTGTTCATGCTCGTGCCGATGATCGCGCCCAGTTATGGCCAGGCGGTGATGTTGGTGGCCGGGTGGCGCTGGATTTTTGGCGGCATGGCGGTGATGGCCGCGATGATCGGGCTGTGGACCTGGCTGCGCCTGCCCGAAACGCTCAACCCCGAATTCCGCCAGAAGATCGCCGCCGGCACGATCGCCCGCAACATGGCCGAGGCCGCCACCAACCGCGCGGCGATGGGCTATGTGCTGGGGGGCGCGCTGCTTTCGGGCGCGCTGTTTGGCTATATCAATTCGGCCCAGCAGCTGATCGCCGAGCATTTTGGCGCGGGCGCGAAATTCCCGCTGATCTTCGCGCTGATGGCCGGCAGCATGGCGGTCGCAAACTTTTCCAATTCGCGGATCGTCGAACGCTTTGGCGCGCGGCGGGTCAGCCATGCGGCGCTGCTGGGGTTCATCGCGGTCAGCACGGCGCAGGTCTTGCGGGCCTTTTCAGGCAGCGAGACGCTGTGGACCTTTCTTCCGCTGATGGGGCTCAACCTGTGCCTGATGGGCTTCATCGGGGCCAATTTCGGCTCGATCGCGCTGCAGCCCTTTGCCCGGATCGCGGGTGCGGCCAGCTCGTTCCAGGCCTTTACCCGCATGGCGATGGGCGCGTTCCTGGGCGGGATGATCGGGCAAGCCTATGACAATTCGGCCCAGCCCCTTGCGCTGGCCCTGCTGGCCTGCGGCACGGCGGCGCTGGCGCTGGTGCTGGTCAGCGAAAATGGCCGCCTGTTCCGCCGCTTGACCCCGCCCGGCATGGCCCGGCCGGTGCCCGAGCCCGAACTGCACTGAGCCGGCCATGACGCAGACGTTCGACCTTGCGGTAATCGGCGGCGGGGTGAACGGTGCGGGCATTGCCCGCGATGCGGCGGGGCGCGGGGCCAGGGTGCTGCTGCTCGAAGCCGGCGATCTCGCGCAGGGCACCTCCTCGGCCTCGACCAAGCTGATCCACGGCGGGCTGCGCTATCTTGAACACTATGAATTCGCGCTGGTGCGCGAGGCCCTGAGCGAGCGCGAGGCGCTGTGGCAAATCGCCCCGCATCTGATCCATCCGCTGCGCTTCGTGCTGCCCTATGTACAGGGCCTGCGCCCGCGCTGGCTGCTGCGGGCCGGGCTGTTCCTGTATGACCACATCGGTGGGCGCAAGCGCCTGCCTGCCACCCGCACGATCGATCTGGCCCGCCACCCGGCCGGCGCGCCGCTGGGGCCGGGCTTTGGGACCGGGTTCGAATATTCGGATGGCTGGGTTGATGATGCCCGGCTGGTGGTGATGAACGCCAAGGATGCGGCCGAACATGGCGCCAGCGTGCTGACCCGCACGCCGGTTACCGCGGCGCGGCGCGATGGCGCGGGCTGGGTGATCGAAACCCCGGCCGGACCGTTCCGGGCCAGCGCGCTGGTCAATGCGGCGGGGCCGGCGGTGCTCAAGGTCGAGGGGCTGCTGGGCGCCGCGCCCGACTATGCGATGCGGCTGGTGCGCGGCAGCCATATCGTGGTGCGCAAGCTGTTCGACCACCCCTTTGCCTATTTCTTCCAGCTGCCCGACGGGCGGATCTTCTTCGCCATCCCCTATGAGCGCGACTTTACCCTGATCGGCACCACCGATGCCGACCAGCGCGAGGGCGAACCGATCGCCGCCAGCGCGGCGGAAATCGCCTATCTGTGCGATGCGGCCAGCGGGTATTTTGCCCGGGCCATAACCCCGGCCGATGTGGTCTGGTCCTATGCCGGGGTGCGCCCCTTGATCGATGATGGTTCGGGCAAGCCCGAGGCGGCCACCCGTGGTTACCGGCTGGAGCTGTCCGAGCCGGGCGAAGGCGCGCCGCTGCTGTCGGTCTATGGCGGCAAGATCACCACCTATCGCCACCTGGCCGAGGAAGCCGCCGACCTCTTGGCCGCGCGGCTGCCCGCGCTATCCGGCCCGGCCTGGACCAAGACCCGCGCGCTGCCCGGCGGGGATTTCGAGGTGGATGAATTGCCCGTGCTGAAAGCCGATCTGGCGGTGCGCTATCCGGCCTTGAGCGGGGCCGATGTGGACCGCATCGCCCGCGCCTATGGCACCCGGGCGCAGCGCTGGCTCGATCATCCGCGCGGGCGGGAGTTCGGTGCGGGGCTGTGCCAGGCCGAGGTGGATTACCTGTGCGCCGAAGAATGGGCGATTACCGCCGAGGACGTGCTGTGGCGGCGCACCAAGCTTGGGCTGCGGCTCGATCCCGCGCAGCAGGCGGCGCTGGCGGCCTACCTCGGCTCCTGACGGTCAGGCACCCAGCGCGCGCCACGCCAGATCGGCAAATTCGCACAGCAGCGGGCGGGTTTCGCGCGGGTCGATGATATCTTCGATCCCGAACTTTTCGGCCGTGCGGAACGGGCTGCGCACCTGGTTGAGCCGTTCGCGGATCGCCTCCAGATGGGCCTGCGGATCTTCTGCCGCCTCGATCTCGCTCTTGTAGGCGACCTCGATCCCGCCTTCGATCGGCAGGCTG
>JAYSCF010000125.1:0-5762 GCA_041915005.1 Novosphingobium sp. | reverse complement strand
GATCACCCAGGCGTTCACCGCACTTGGCGCGGCGCTGGGCCTCGATTGGGCGCAGATGACCGCGGCGCGGATGAGCCCGTCCGATCCGTGGGAGCGCCTGCTGGTCAACGGCCTGGCGCGCGATTTCCAGCAGATCAGGCTCGATTTCCTGCGCCGCGCAATGGCCGGCAGCGGCGATCCGGTGGCGGCCGTCGAAAACTGGGCCGAAGCCCAGGAGGCCGCGATCCGCCAGTTCCGCACGGTGATCGCGCGGGCCCAGGCGGCGGCTCCGGTTGCCCCGGCGATGCTGGCTCAGATCGCCAGCCAGGCGCGCGGGCTGCTGGGGCGCTAGGCTGGTCGTCTTTAACAGCACCGGCCCGCTCCCCCGGCCCGGTGTTGTCCTGCGTCAGTCTAGCCTGATACCAGCCGGGCCTGCGCCCAGCGCGCGGCATCGGCCACCGCCGGATCAGGATCGGCGAGCAATGCCTCAACCGCTGGCAGCAAGGCGGGATCGGCGCTGTTGCCGGCGGCGTAAAGGCAATTGCGCACCATCCGGTCGCGCCCGATCCGCTTGATCGGCGAGCCTGAAAACAGCGCGCGAAACCCCGCGTCGTCGAGTGCGAGCAGATCGGCGAGCCGCGGCGCGACCAGTTCCGCGCGCGGCAGGAACGCCCGCATCGCGTGGGCGGCATCGGCAAATTTGTTCCACGGGCAAGCCGCCAGGCAATCGTCGCAGCCATAGATGCGGTTGCCCAGCGCCGCGCGAAACTCGTCCGGAACAGGCCCCTTGTGCTCGATCGTGAGATAGGAAATGCAGCGCCGCGCATCGAGCCGGTACGGCCCGGGGAACGCATCGGTCGGGCAGGCGCGCTGGCAGGCATCGCACGATCCGCACACGTCCCGCCCCGGCGCATCGGGGGCGAAGGCCAGCGTGGTGTAGATCGCGCCAAGGAACAGCCAGTTGCCATGCTCGCGGCTGACCACGTTGGTGTGCTTGCCCTGCCAGCCCAGCCCTGCCGCCGCACCCAGCGGCTTTTCCATCACCGGGGCGGTATCGACGAAGACCTTGACCCCGGCCGCTCCCAGCCCGCGCCGCTCGGCCTCGGCCACCAGCCAGCGGGCGAGCGCCTTCAGCGCCTTTTTCACCGTATCGTGATAGTCGCGCCCCTGGGCATAGACCGAGATCCGCCCCCGATCGCCCACGCCGTCCAGGCTGCGCGGATCGGCCTTCGGGGCATAGCTCATCCCCAGCGCGATCACACTTTGCGCCTCGGGCCACAGCCCCTGCGGGCTGCGGCGGTGGTGGGCGCGCTCTTCCATCCACGCCATCGCGCCGTGGTTGCCGCCGGCCAGCCACTCTTCCAGCCGCCGGGCGCGCAGCGGATCCTCGTGCGCGGCCGTCACCCCGCAGGCGACAAAGCCCAGCCGCCGGGCTTCCTCAGCCAGGGCATCGCGCAGCGCGGCGATTGGCGCGGTGTTAACCAAGTTTCCTGTTGCTCCTGTTCACGCGGCGGGCACTATGGCCCGGCCCATGGAACTAGGGGAATGGCAAATGGGGAGCAACGCCGCAGGTGATGCCACGCGGCCCCTCGCGATCGAAGCGCGCGGGCTGGTCAAGCGGTTCGACGGGTTCACCGCCGTTGACGGGGTTGACCTGGCCGTGCCCGAGGGTGCGATCTACGGCGTGCTGGGCCCCAATGGCGCGGGCAAGACCACCACGCTCAGGATGCTGCTGGGGATCATCGATCCCGATGCGGGGCTGCGCCGCGTGCTGGGGCACGAACGCCCCCACGAAGTGGCCCACACCATCGGCTACCTGCCCGAAGAGCGCGGGCTTTACCCCGCGATGAAAGCCTATGAGGCCATCGCCTTTCTGGGAGCACTGCGCGGGCTGCCGCTGGCCGAAGGGCGCAGGCGCGGCAAGGCCCTGCTGGAGGAGCACGGCCTGGGCTATGCGATCGACCGCCAGATCCGCCAGCTTTCAAAAGGCATGGCCCAGCAGGTGCAATTGCTGGGCACGCTGGTCCATGAACCCCGGCTGGTGGTGTTCGACGAACCGTTCTCGGGGCTCGATGCGCTCAACCAGGGCAAGCTCGAACAGATGATCCGCGCGCTGGCTGCCCGCGGCACCACGGTCATTTTCTCCACCCATGTCATCGCCCACGCCGAACGGCTGTGCGACGAAGTGGCAATCATCGCGGGGGGCAAGGTGCCCTTCGCCGGGCCGGTCGATCTGGCGCGCGACCGGATCCGTCCGCAGGTCCGCCTTGAAACCCGGGCGCCCGACGGGCCATGGCGCGCCGCCCTGCCGGCCGAGGCCCGCCGCGAAGGCGCGCTGTGGTGCTTTTCGCTGCCCGAAAGCGGGGTTGAACCCTTGCTGCGCGCGCTGATCGAAGGCGAGGCGGGGATCCTTTCGCTGTCGATCGAACGCGCCGGGCTGCACGATGCATTCGTGGCCATCGCCGGCGAAGCCGCCGCCCGCGCACTAGAAGCCGTCCCCGAACCGGAGCCCCGCCGATGACCGCCCCCACCCGCACCGGCCGCCTGTCGACCGTGGCCGCCGCCCTGGTGGTTGCGCGGCGCGACTTTAGCGCGATCCTGCTGTCGCGCAGCTTCCTGTTCTTCCTGCTTGGCCCGCTGTTCCCGCTGCTGGTTGGCGGGCTGGCCGGGGGGATCGGCCAAAAGGTGCAGGACAGCGCCGACCGCCCCGAACTCGGCGTCGCGATGAGCCGCGCCGATATTGCCCAGCTGCGCATCGCGCACGCGCGACTGGTCCCGCAACTCGGCCCGGCGCTGCCCGAACTGGTGGTGGTGGCCGAAGTGCCGCCGGGCGCACCGTTCGATCCGGCCCGGGCGATGGGCCATGACCGGGCCAACCTTGCCGCGATCCTTTCGGGCACGCTTGCCCATCCGGTGCTGACCGGCCCGGCCGAGCGGATCGCCGGATGGCAGGGCCGGGCCGAGCTGCTCACCGCCGAAGCCCAGCGCCGCGCGCCCGCCGCCATGCCGCAAGTGCAGCTCGCCCCGATCGCCACCAGCACCGCCGACCAGACCCACGGCCGGGTGGTCACCGCCCAGCTTGGCCAGACGGTGCTGTTCCTGCTCACCATGCTGCTGGCGGGGATGGTCCTGTCCAATCTGGTCGAGGAAAAGGGCAACAAGATCATCGAAGTGCTCGCCGCCGCGATCCCGATGGACGCGGTGTTCCTGGGCAAGCTGTTCGCCATGCTCGCGGTGTCGTGGGTCGGGATTTCGGTCTGGGCCCTGGCCAGCGGCGCGGTGTGGCTGGGGGCGGGGCACAGCCTGGCCGACTATCCCGCCCCGGCGGTGGGCTGGGCCGCGTTTTTCGGCCTTGGGGTGGTCTATTTCTCGCTCGGCTACCTGCTGCTCGGCTCGATCTTCCTTGCCATCGGATCGATGGCCACGACCGTGCGCGAGGTGCAGACCTTGTCGATGCCGGTGACCATGCTCCAGCTGCTCAACTTCTTCTTCGCCAGCTATGCCATGGCCCAGCCCGGGACCTGGATCGAATTCACCGCGATGGCGGTGCCGTTCAGCTCGCCCTTCACCATGCTGGCGCGGGCCGCGCAAAGCCCGGCGCTGTGGCCCCATGCCGCGGCGATCGGCTGGCAACTGATCTGCGTGACGGTGCTGGTCCGGCTGGGCGCGGCGCTGTTCCGCAAGCGGGTGATGCAAAGCGGCCCCAGGCGCTCGCCGCGGCGGCGGTGGTGGCGCCGCGATGCGCGCCCCACCACCTGACACGCGCATCGCGCAGTTTGCCGAGGCCCTATTGACTCTTGGGTAAGTTGCTGCGGATAAGTTCCAAAGCGCAACGAATCGTCAGAGATTCGTGCCTGAGAGGATTTTCCATGGCCACCCAACCGCTTGCCGACCAGAAGCCGACCTATCGCTCCTCGCCCACGGCGACCGAAGCCTTCGAAGGCTGGCTCAAGGACCACCAGCAGGACATGCCGGTCCACACCCACCCGTGGGACGTTTCGCGTTCCGACATCTATGCCGAGGACCGCTGGCAGCCGATCTTTGCCGAGATGCGCGCCCAGGCCCCGATCAACAAGGTCACCGGCACGCCTTATGGCGATTACTGGAACGTCACCACGATCAAGACCATCCAGCACGTCGAAAGCCTGCCCGAACTGTTCTCGTCCTCGTGGGAATTTGGCGGGATCACGATCGGCGATCCCCCGGCCGATGCCACGCCCGAACATATCGCCGAGCGCCGCCTGCCGATGTTCATCGCGATGGACCGGCCCGAACACACCGGCCAGCGCCGCACCGTCGCCCCGGCCTTCACCCCGGCCGAAATCGAGAAGATGGCCGCCGAAGTGCGTGCCCGCACCCAGGCCACGCTCGACAGCCTGCCGTGGGGCGAACAGTTCGACTGGGTCGACAAGGTCTCGGTCGAACTGACCACCGGGATGCTGGCGATCCTGTTCGGCTTCCCCTGGGAGGACCGCCGCCTGCTGACCTTCTGGTCGGACTGGGCGGGCGATGTCGAACTGGGCCTCGCGCGCGAGTTGCAGGATCTGCGCTGGGAAATCTTTGGCGAAATGGCCGGCTATTTCCAGCGGCTGTGGATGGAACGCGTCAACGCCCCGCCGAGCCGCGATCTCATTTCGATGATGATCCATTCGGACGCGATGAACCACATGAGCCCGCAGGAATTCATGGGCAACCTGATCCTGCTGATCGTCGGCGGCAATGACACCACCCGCAACACCATGTCGGGGATCGTCCACGCGCTTGACCAGTTCCCCGACCAGCGCGCGCTGTTCCAGGCCGATCCTTCGGTGATCCCCAACGCGGTGCAGGAATGCATCCGCTTCGTCACCCCGCTGGCGCACATGCGCCGCACCGCCACCGCCGATGCCGACCTGTTCGGCCACCAGATCAAGAAGGGCGACAAGCTGCTGCTCTGGTACATCTCGGGCAACCGCGATGAAGAGGTGTTCGAGGACGCCGACAAGCTGATCCTGAACCGCGAAAACGCCCGCCGCCATGTTGCGTTCGGCTATGGCATCCACCGCTGCGTCGGCGCGCGGCTGGCGGAACTTCAGCTCAAGATCCTGATGGAAGAAATGCACGCCCGGCGGATGCAGGTGAACGTCACCGGCAAGGTCGAACGCGTCCGCGCCAATTTCGTGCACGGCTTCCGCAAGCTCGAAGTCACGCTCAGCAAGTTCTGAGCCGGGCAATCCTGAGCACACGAAGGGCGGGCCGCAGGGTCCGCCCTTTTCGCATCGGCCTCAGCGCAGCACGCGCCAGACCTTGAGCCCGGATTGCGCCGGCATGGGAACCGGACGCAGCCATGCAGGCGCGCGGTCATCCAGCAACTGCGCCATCAACCCGTGGGGCGCGGCGCGGCGATAGGTCGCTGCCTCGGCCAGCGCCGGACAGATCGCCACGAACTGTGCATCGCGGCGCAGCGCCAGGCCGTGCGCCGCATCGGGTGCAGCCAGGAAAGCCGCGATCACATCGTGCAGCGCGCGGGGCGCGCGGTGGTGCGCGGTGGCCACCACCCGGTGGCGGGTCTGGGTCAGGATTGCGGGGCCAAGATCGATCGGGGCCAGGATCGTGGCCGGCGCCAGGCGCGACAGCACCGGGGCGGCCAGGCCAAGATCACAAGCCGCCAGCGCCGATCCCGCCACTGCGGGCGTTTCCGCCGGATGCCATGCGGCGG
The DNA here is from genome assembly GCA_041915005.1 of Novosphingobium sp. Taxonomy (GTDB): domain Bacteria; phylum Pseudomonadota; class Alphaproteobacteria; order Sphingomonadales; family Sphingomonadaceae; genus Novosphingobium. The sequence continues at coordinate 85 of JAYSCF010000125.1, read as the reverse complement.
CGGCGCGCCGCGGCAGCGCCGGCATCACCGCCAGGGCCATCGCCGCCAAGGCCCCGGCCCGAACCAGCGGCGCGCGGATCCGCCG